>JBDLIP010000031.1 GCA_039714795.1 Pseudomonadota bacterium
TTTTGACCATTGCTGTTTTTTTACTTAACTGAAGGTAGTTAGCATCGAATTTTCTGATTAGGAAAAAATCTCCTTACCCACTCAAAACGCAAAAGAGCCTCTAAATTTCTCTGCCTCTTGTGAGTGCGTCGCTGTATAAGTGCTTCAATCTATTGCACTAACTCCAAATCATCCCGAATCAACGCTTTAAAATCATCATCGATTTCAGCCCACAAAATCAGATCAACCTTGAAGGGCAAGTTTGATTCTTCAAAATCTTCTGCAAGTTGTGATTTAACTTGTGACGGTACATGTTCCATAATGCATAGATCAAGGTCAGAGAGCGGTTGATTTTCTCCAGTTACCCGAGACCCAAAGGCATAAAAGCGATGTGGATATTTTTCCAAAATTTTGGTTACAATTTCAAGGTGCCTTGGCTCAATATGTAGCATGAGACTACTTTGTCAAATTTTGAATCAATCGGTCAAGCTCTTTAGAAAAGACATCAAAAATTCCCACAATCATTTCCAAATTCTCATGATGGTACGTATGCACGGATAAATTGCGCTTTTCAATAAAATCAAACCATATCTCTGGAGCAGAGATTAACTTGTTTAGCGCAGCCTGCCGAAAGCAATCCCGGGGAGATCTAGTATCAATTCCCCGCTTTTGCAACACACGCTTCATCGTTTTCCATGCCAACTCAAAGCAAAACTCAAAAGCCTGAACTGCACCTGCTTTGTCTCGATCATCTTGCATGTCTGTACGAAAATCTTCGAAAATATCACGGGCTTTTAATAGATTGCCAATATCAATGTTATCTGCAATTAGGTGAATCATGTGCGGTATGTCAGTGTATCAGTTATAGGTGCGTCAGTTATCGGTTATCGGTTCTCAATTGTCAATAGCATATGACGACCAAGGTGGTGGTATGAGGATATGCGTTTTGAAAAGCCTTTTTAGTGGCTGATAGAAAGGCAGGAGACATATCACAAACGATTCCAAGAATGTTAACACCCTATGAGTTTTTCGTCCAATTCCACTTGAAACTTCGAAGAGCCAAAGTTTTCAACTTTGCAACACTCACTTTTTCAAGTTCAACCAAAAGAAATACCACTGCTGCAAGTGCAAAAGTTCGCAACCAAGAATTAACTGTTACCGGACTTGTATCAAACAAAAATTGCATCGGGGCAGTGTAGGTAAACAAGACTTGAACCAATGAAACAATGCCAATGGCAACCAGAATCGGCAGACTTGAAAAAATTTGTTTGGTATTCAAAATAGTTTGGTGAATACGCTGGCAGTTCACCAAATAAACAATTTCACAGCCAACCAGCATGTTCACAGCAACGGTTCGAGCTGTGGCAAGATCAGTTCCTAAACGACGTTCCCAGATGTAGATACCAAAGACTGCCGTTACAATCAGCAATGATACAAAGATAACCCTCCAAACTAAAAAGCCAGAAATAATGGGGTTCTTTGGATCTCGAGGCGGGCGTTGCATGACATCAGGTTCGGTTTTTGCAAAAGCAAGAGCCATCCCCAGCGTTACAGCAGTCACCATATTAACCCAAAGAATTTGCACCGGCGTAATCGGTAGGGTGTAACCCATTAAAATGGCAGCAATAATAGTAAGGGCTTCGCCGCCACTTGTGGGCAAAGCAAACATAATATTTTTCTTCAAGTTGTCATAAACTGTACGCCCTTCTTTAACAGCACTGACGATGGTGGAGAATTTATCATCCGTCAAGACCATGGTCGCTGCTTCCTTGGCTGCCTCCGTTCCCTTGATGCCCATGGCAATTCCGATATCAGCTTGTTTTAGGGCAGGCGCATCATTCACGCCGTCTCCGGTCATAGCGACGATATCCCCTCTTTTCTGCAATGCCTTGACCAAACGAAGTTTGTGGTGCGCTGTGGTGCGCGCAAACACATCAACTTTTTCCGCTACCTCTAAAAGCCCAACGTCTGTGAGTTGCGCTAGTTCTTCCCCTGAAAGAACGGCCTTAGAAGAGGTTAGATTCAGTTTATCAGCAATCGTTTTTGCTGTTTTTAAATGATCCCCAGTGATCATTTTTATGTAAATACCAGCATCATGACAAATCTGAACCGCTTCATATGCAGATTCTCTGGGCGGATCCAGGAATCCCACAACCCCTAGCAAAATCATCTCTGACTGGATATCTGTAAACAGGAGTGTGGTTTTTTGAACTGAGGTTGATTTTTGTGCCAATGCAAGTGTTCGCAATCCCTGTAAAGCAAGATTTTCAATATTGCCGCGCCAATAATCATGGTTAATGGCAACAAGCTTGCTATCCTGCAATTGATAAGCGCACATTTTAAGAATTGTTTCTGGGGCGCCTTTGATAAAGATATATCCCTCACCTTGATGCGAATGATTTAGGGTTGCCATAAATCTATTTTCAGACTCAAAAGGAATCAGGTCAGTACGCGGGAATTTTTTCCTGATCATCTCCGGGTCCATATCTGCCTTCATCCCCAAAACAAGCAATGCCCCTTCCATGGAGTCACCTTGGATGTCCCAGGTTAAATCCCGCTTTTGGATACTGGCGTCATTACATAAAAGACCTGCCATTATAAATTGAAAAAGCTCCTGGTCCTGGGTAAGAGAAGCTTGTTTCTTGTGCGTGTCCTGAATTGCACCAATGGGGATATAGCCAGACCCCTGTACATCAAACTCATGAGAAGCCGTAATGAGCTTTTGCGCTGTCAGTTCACTGCGAGTCAATGTGCCAGTTTTATCCGAACAAATAACCGTGACAGAGCCCAATGTCTCCACGGCTGGAAGATGACGGATGATGGCATTCTTTTTAGCCATTCTTCCAACGCCAATTGCCATGGTGATTGTAAGCACAACCGGCAGTCCTTCAGGAATAGCTGCGACAATCAAGCTAACGGTTGCCAAAAACATTTCCGGAAAGGAATAACCCCGCACCAGTGTGCCAAACAAAAAGATCACGCCGCCTATTGATAGAGTGGTCCCTGCAAGCCAGCGTCCAAATTCGGTCATTTTTCTTAAAAGGGGTGTGGTTACGGGCTTAATTTTCTTCAAGGATTCACTAATTTTCCCTATTTCTGTCGCATGGCCAGTGGCAACAACGACACCAAGTCCTTGACCATAAGTGACAAGGGTTCCGCTAAAGGCCATGCATGTTCGCTCACCAATAGGTATTGATTCCAGCACTGGTTGTGGGTCTTTTTCAATGTCAAAAGACTCACCTGTCAAAATGGCCTCTTGGACGCGAAGATTGTGACATTGAATCAAGCGTATATCAGCAGCAACCTTATCCCCAGATTTAACCCGAACAATGTCTCCAGGAACGAGTTGATCAGAAGCTATTTGTTGCCAATGACTATTCCTAAAAGCCATCGCATAGGGTAACAAAAGTTTTCGGATCGCTAATAATGCTTTTTCGGCTTTTTCTTCTTGAAGGTAGCCGATGCAAGCGTTAATGATCAAGACCCCCAAAATAACTGCTGTATCAATCATAAGTCCCAATAAAGCGGTAACTACGGCTGAAATCATGAGGACATAAAGTAAAACATTGTGAAACTGTTTGAAAAATAAAAACACAGCGTTTGTTGGTTTTGATGCAGCAAGCTTGTTGGGGCCAAACTCACTCAATCTCTCAAGCGCTTGTTGATCATCAAGACCTGTGATTCCTGACTTTGTTTGAGAAAAAACATGGCCTACTGTCTGGCTATGCCAATGATTTTCCTGATGGTTTAATGTTTTGTCTAACCCCATAGTCGGTATGCCAGTGATCAATTGTACAGTGCCCGTATAGATCAGTGCGCTCATAACTTTGAGTGTGACATATTGAAGTTAAGAATCTATGTTTTTAGATGCATGCCACGGCCGTGCATACTTTATTAATCACATTCAAACAGAGGGTGCTTCTCCATAACACTGGCAAAAAGCTCGCTATCGATCCAATACCGGTACCACTGCAAAAGTCGTGGATACGGTTGTACAATAAACCAATCAAAATCCACATGAGCAAACTGTCTGACAAATGGAAAAATAGCAATATCTGCTAAACTGGGTTTTTCAGCAAACAAAAACCGGTGTTGTTGTAAAAACTTCTCAAGCAGGCGCAAGAACCCTTCCCCTGCATGGCACCATTTCTCACCTGAAGTTTCTGCATATCTTTCGGGATATTTATATCTATTCAGGGCGTGCTTGAATTCTTTATCGTTGGTTGCAATAAGAGCCTCAATTTCCGCAAATTCTATTTTCGAAAACTGCAACAAACCTTGAGGATCATTTTGTACCAATGCCCAATGCATTATATCCAAACTCTCTTCGAGCACAGTCCCATCTGCAAGCTGCAATACCGGCACCGTTCCCTTGGGAGAAATATCCAGCATCTGCTGTGGTTTGTTTTTAAGCAAGATTTCTCGATGCTCATAGTCGATCTGAGCAATTTTCAAAGCCATCCGAGCCCGCATGGCGTAAGGGCAACGTCTGAAACTGTAGAGAATCGGTAACGCAGTACTCAAGACGGCATCTGTCCTAAGTGCACCTGGTTGCGCTTTTTGGCCAATTGCATTTGTTGTTGCCGTTGCTGTGCCCGCTGGTGCTGAGCCTCACTGCGATGTTCATAACACAGGTGACAATACACTCCAGGCTTATAGAGCTTCGATTGCTTATCTTCTTCAGACAGCGGATGCCTGCAACCATAGCATTGGTCGTAACTCCCCACTTCTAGGTTATGCTTGACAGCAACCCGTTGATCAAAGACAAAACACTCCCCATCCCAATAGCTTTGCGCCTGAGGGATGGTTTCGAGATATTTCAAAATTCCCCCTTTCAGGTGATATACTTTCTCAAAACCTTGAGCCAGCATATAGGAAGACGCTTTTTCACAGCGAATACCACCAGTACAATACATAGCGATCTTTTTGTGCTTACGCGGGTCGAGCTGTTTTTTTACAAACTCCGGAAACTCACGAAAATTTGTGGTGCGCGGATTTTGCGCATTCTTGAATGCACCAATACCAACTTCATAATCATTACGTGTGTCCAAAACCACCACATCCGGATCATCAAGCAATGCATTCCAATCCTTGGGATCGACATATTCACCAACCTTTTGGTTGGGGTCCACATCTGGTTGTCCCAACGTTACGATCTCTTGCTTCAGGCGAACCTTCATACGATAAAAGGGAGCTTCATCAGCACGCGATTCTTTATGCTCAAGACCAACAAACTCAGGATAGGTTTTCAAAAACCCAAGCACAGCCGCAATTCCTGCCCTAGATCCTGCAATGGTTCCATTAATACCTTCTTCAGCCAGCAACAAAGTCCCCATCACGCCATTGTCTTTACACACCTTGGTAATTGGCGCTTGAAGTTGCTCAAAATTTGGCAAGTGTACGAATTTGTAAAGTGCAACTACGATGTATTTTGACATCTTTGACCTTAAAGTTATCTGCGTTTCAATACTTCATTAATACCTGAAAGTACGCAAAACTGCAATTCATAAACTCTTAAAAATACGGGGCTATTCCAGAAGACCAACACCAATGTAAATTGCGCGCTTCTCGGAAGGCTTGGTGATACACAATAACCTAAACATCATACAGCACAATAACCTAATATCAGTACAGCAGATAAACCTAAATATGACACACTTAATTTACAACACAAGGCTATGAAAAAGTATGGTAACTCCGGCAGAAAAATTGGCAGACTCACTCAAAATCTTAGATGGCCTGCAAAACCAAGGAATATTTGCATTTCGTGCCTCTGATATTTCCCGTGTGCATCGTGCACGCCTGATTCAAAATGGATTTCTAACTGAGGTTATAAAGGGTTGGTATATTTCTTCTCGCCCAGATGAACAACCCGGGGATAGCACCGCCTGGTACTCGTTGTTTTGGAATTTTTGTAGCCGCTATTTGCAAGAAAGATTTGGCACTATACCCGTGCTGAATCAAAATGTTGAATTTTATGGCAGTGAAAAGCGCGCAGTTTACTTGGGTAAATGAGCACTTTGAGTGCACCAGAAAATCAACAGTTTGATTCAGCTTCCGTATAGTCGGCGAACTGACCACCGACTACCGACTCTGCATCGCCTGATACAACCCTGCCAGTGCCTGCTTCAGTTTTTCGCTGCCAACGCTTTCCAGCTCTGGGGGCAAAGGGAGCGCCTTGGTTGCTTTTTTTGTCTGTGTTTTTTGAACGCGGGGTTTGCTGCAAACATTGGGCCTGGGAGATTGTAAGAGCTTTAGCGATCGAATCGCTTGGTAACCAAAATAGCTGTTAATGCGATCTAAAATCTGCGGCTCGGCATGTTTGAGCAAGAGCGCCGTTGTTCCAGAGTCTACGCGCACGTGTAAGATGCCATAGGGCTTGAGCACGACCTTTTGCGGGCAAGTGCTCTCCCCCCACGTGGGCCCAACGATGTTGGACCAATCAGAGAGCAGATTATAGAGCTGAAATCCTTGCCGGTGCAGTGCTTGCTTGGTAAGTTTGGGCACAAGTGCGCCTACTGAGCGCGGAACAAACACTTGCCTTTGCTTTGCCTTGCGGCGATAGTAAGATCTTAGATGAACACTGAGCATAATGGCTAAACTGTAACATGTCCTTTTCCAGCTCCCTAACCAAAAAACGACAAATCGCACTGTCATTTCTTATTGTACTACGGAAAGAAATACATCATTTAAAGTATCATGTTGTAAAATATGACATGGTCATGTTACATTTTACAACATGATAGAGCGACATATTACACCTTTGGTTCGACGCTCCTTGTCTCAATTTCCTGCTGTGCTCGTCAATGGCGCCCGACAGGTAGGTAAATCGAGATTAGCTGAAGAGTTGGTTGCTCAAGGACTCTTGTAAAGCGCACCTCCAATTCACCTAAACCTTGACCTTTCCTCAGCTTTTGCTTATTAATAGAGGAGGAAATTGTAAGATCATACGTACGAATAGGAAACATATAAAATGTCTCGCAAATGTGCCATTACTGGCAAAGCCGTCATGACCGGCAACAACGTTAGTCATGCAAACAACAGGACCCGGCGTCGGTTTTTGCCGAATCTTCAGCAAACCTCCTTCTATAGCGAAGTGCTTGGGCAAATGGTGCAAATGCGGATTTCAACCCGTGGTATGCGCACAATCGAGAAGAATGGTGGGTTTGATGCTTACATCCAAAACACCTCGAGCTCGAAACTACCCCTAGAGGTTGCACGCTACAAAAAGCTTATTACCAAAAAAGTGCAAACACAAGCACAGTCCTAGCGCAAAACCTTCTCTACCCGTACCCACGCGAAAGAAGAAAACCTAAGGCCTAGCAAGTAGCAAAGAGCACGCAGTTTACGCGGGTAAATGAGCACTTTTTAAGTGCCCTATTATCGTTTCAATAGTATATTATAGGTTTTTTTGTGTTTGTAACGTCACTCGACCCAATTACATCTTGGTTAAATACCTTACCTCCTGAGGCAATATCAGCAATGGTATTATTGAGCTGTGGCTGCTTAATTTTGCTCTTCAGTAGGTTATATGGTCTTGCTGGGCTCTACGTTTATCTTGCTGTTGCAACCTTTTGCGGCAACTTACAAGTTCTCAAAGCAACAAAGTTTAGTTTTTTTCCAGAACCAGTTGCCCTTGGAACCATTGTGTTTTCTTCTACTTATCTGTGCACCAATATCATCACAGAGCATTACGGAGCTATAAGTGCTCGCCGCGGCGTGTGGCTCAGCTTTATCGCCATGCTGATGGTTACAGTTTTGATGACCCTCACCTTAGGGTGGCCTCCGGCTGCCAGTGGAACCCAAGACGTCGCAGGCCGTTTTCAAACCGTCCATAATGCTCTACAGATTTTGTTCACCCCAGCGCCGGCCATTATGTTTGCCAGCCTCAGTGCCTACATTATCTCTCAGTACAATGACATTGGTATATATCGATTACTTAAGTATCTAACTAACGGTCAACAATTGTGGTTGCGCAGCTCTGGGTCCATGGCCATTTCCGCCCTTGTTGATAATACAATTTTTAGCGTCTTGGCCTGGGTGGTTTTCGCAACCAAGCCGCTAGATTGGCACACATTGGTCTTTACCTATATTTTGGGAACTTTTCTGTTGCGTCTAGCGCTGGCTGCCCTGAATACTCCGTTTGTGTATCTATCATATGCTTTTAAGCACAAGGAACAGTATTATGCACCTGTATGATCAGTTTAGTTTTGAGATCAAACATCAATCGCCATCAAGCAAAGCCCGCTTAGGACGTATCACCACCCCACATGGAATAATTGAAACTCCGGCTTTTATCTTTTGCGCCACCAAGGCTGCCATCAAAGGCATCACCCCACAACAAATGCGCAGCTGTGACACCCAGATAATTCTCTCCAATACCTATCACTTGATGCTACAACCCGGCGGTGAGCTAGTTGCAAAGCTGGGCGGGTTACACAAATTTATGGGCTGGGATGGACCTATGTTTACCGACTCCGGCGGCTACCAGATTTTCAGTCTGGGCCACGGCTCGGTCAGCGAAGAAATCAAAGGAAGACGCACTAGTCACAACCGGAGAACGCTCAAAACCATCACCGAAGAAGGCGCCCGTTTTCGATCCTACATCGATGGATCATACCACACGCTGACTCCTGAAAAATCGATTCAGATCCAGCGCCAGCTCGGCGCTGACCTAATTGTTGTGCTAGATGAGTGCACACCTTTTAATGTAGACAAGAGCTATACCGAAAAATCACTGCACCTGAGCCATCGTTGGGCCCTGCGTAGTTTAGATGAATTCAAACGTAAGAATGACGGCAAGCAAGCCCTATATGGCATTATCCAAGGTGGCGTTTATCCCGATCTGCGCAGTCAAGCTGCAAACTTCGTCAATGACCAGAACTTCTTCGCCCACGCTGTTGGAGGATCTTTAGGTGCCAACAAAGAACAAATGTATGACATTACTGAGCACACGATGTCACTATTGCGCCCGGACCGCCCGGTGCACCTGTTGGGCATTGGCGGTCTAAGAGACATTGTGCATGGCGTAGCTCAAGGAATTGATACTTTTGACTGCGTGCACCCGACCCGATTGGCGCGCCATGGCGGTGCTCTGATCTGGCCTGGCATTGAGGATGAAGACACAACACGTGAGCACATTAACCTACGTAACGCCAAATACCGCGAAGATGAGCGACCCATTGAAGCCACCTGCCCCTGTCAAACGTGCCAGACTTATTCACGTGCGTATTTGCATCATTTGTTAAAAGCAAAAGAGCTCCTAAGCCTGCAAGCGTTGACAGTACATAATGTCAGCTTTATGAACCGGTTTATGAGTAGTTTGCGGGAATCAGTGAGGCAGAAATCAGATGTCAGATGTCAGAAATCAGATGTCAGAAATCAGATGTCAGATGTCAGAAATCAGATGTCAGATGTCAGAAATCAGATGTCAGATGTCAGATGTCAGAAATCAGGTGTCAGAAATCAGGTGTAGATTGCAGAGACATCATACCCCAGTTAGTTCAGGATATATGTGTTGCGTTTCAGCGCAGCACTGCCTCACTGACATCTGACATCTGACATCTGACATCTGACATCTGACATCTGACATCTGACATCTGATTTCTAACTTCTGATAACCGAATAATGCCCCGTTTTTTTAGCTCGTCCTCCACCCATGGGAAGATCCAGCAAAATATCCTCAAGCTCAGGGCCACGGCCAATATTGTGCACCACAAGATAACGTTTGCCATCAGCTGAACGCTGATCCGTGACCATACCAATGTGAGGCAGAACGGAGCCTGAAGCAAAGTGCAGATTCCAGGTGATTAAATCACCGGGTTGGTAATCCTTGGGATTTTGTGTAACTGGCAGACTGGCTCCTTGCCGCTTAAAAAATGTTTGCAAATTAGGAACTCTACGATGGTCAATGTTTGTGTCTGGACGCGATAGACCCCAGATTTTTGGATATTTGGAAAAATTTCGCTTCATATCTTCGTGCACTAATTTTTGCAAATCAATACCCAACGCTCGGTAGGCGCGAATGATTACGTCTGTGCACACTCCAGTACCTTCTGGCACATCTCCGTTGGGATAAGCAATGCTGACATATGCCGGATCGTAGACAACACGGTGTTGAGTCCGCTTAAAGCCTGCTGCCGCCAGCTTACTGCGAAACTCTTGATGGGTTTGAGATGCGGCTAAGGTGGCTTCAAGGGTTACCCCTAACGCCAATAAAAGAAACAAAACACGCAATAACATGATAGGACATTTTAATCTACAGCACATAATTTACACATAGGGTAGCACAGCGCAAATTGCAATACTTTACCGAAGTGAAATCAAAACCTCTGTTTCCTGATATGCTCGAAGTGCTCATTTACCCAAGTAAACTGCAAGCTGGTAGCTATCATTAAACTAGAGGTTTTGATTTCACGAGATTATTTCATACTTTTTTCCCAAATATACCAGAAACCATCTGGACAAATGAGCAGTTTTTCCCTTTAATAACACATGGCGCCTAGGTAGCTCAGTCGGTAGAGCAGAGGACTGAAAATCCTCGTGTCGGGGGTTCGATTCCCTCCCTAGGCACCATATCTAATTGCCCCACAGACCGCCGTTTACAGCCTATACTGAAGTGAAATCAAAACCTCTGTTTCCTGATATGCTCGAAGTGCTCATTTACCCAAGTAAACTGCAAGCTGGTAGCTATCATTAAACTAGAGGTTTTGATTTCACGAGAGCCTAAGACTGCTCTTTTTCCTGCTTCTGTTTACGCCTGCGCAAAAGATTAACCCGCAGTGCCTGGGCCCGTCTTTGCTCACGTTCTTTTTTGCGCTTTTGATTGGCTAACTTTTTAGGAGATGTATCATTTTGATCCGTCACAAGGGCCTCCTCCATCATATATACTCAAGGTCTTTAATATACCCGTGCTGAATCAAAGTGTTGAATCTTATGGCAGTGAAAAGCGCGCAGTTTACTTGAGGTCAATTAACACTTTGAGTGCACCAGAAAATCAACAATTTGATTCGGCCTCAGTATAGCGTTTTCTTTTTCAGGTTGCTAGCACTAAAGCATTCATCCAAAGCACTGAGTCCCTGCCTTACGCTTTGCAATACTAAAGAACCTGGTTGAATGCTTTCTGCCTCAACCCCATCAAATATCACCACGCGGTTAACATAGTTCAGCACCTGCCTACCCTGCAATATCAACACATCCTGACTGGCTCGCCATTTTTTTTCAATGGCAGCGCATTTCTTATCTGAGAGTGGTATGTGGTTTTGGAAAATTTTTTGTGATCTTTTGCCTCGATTCTCCATCAACAAATCCTTTGTGCTCTGGCATAACCGCGGAGCCTGAATAACTGTTCTAACTACAGTTGTCAGAGCCGCATAAGAACGACCTGCCTGATGCTGATATTTATCAATCAAATCTTGGGCATACAGTGCATCCAATGTCGACAAAGAGAGTTTTTGTTGATGCCTTCGTTGCAAAAGCTGTCTGCGTTTCCTTTGCAGTTCAGGCGTTCCAAGATCGCGCTCTACCTTTTGCATCTTCGGCCTCCCGGAAGGAACGCAAACTTTTGCGGGGTGCTTTTTATTCTTTGACTTGGGCCAAAGATAAAGTGAAAAATGATTGGAATGGGGAGAGCTTGATGTGTGCATGATTTAAAAGTCCTTGATGATAATTTTGAGATCATCATGCTCGCATGCGAAAATTAAGAGAGCGATTTAAAAACCATTTTATAGGCAAACAGTCACAGGAGCACTGATAAGACCAGTAAGGATATACTATCGTGAAATCAAAACCTCTAGTTTAATGATAGCTACCAGCTTGCAGTTTACTTGGGTAAATGAGCACTTCGAGCACATCAGGAAACAGAGGTTTTGATTTCACTTCAGTATACCACCACCTTTTGGTGATCTGAATGGTTACTAAAAATCAAACATTTTCCCGCAACCAATTGCCCACACGGCCAACCATGGTTTTTGGTTCACGTGCCATTTGCAAATCAATCAAGTGGTTATCATATTCAAGATGCGCATAAGCCAACAAGCCAACACATGTTGAAAAGGCAGGGCCCTTCATAGTCTCATGCAAATGGTGCAACAGCATTGGTTTGCCAAGCCGTACGGGACGATCCAAAATCGCTGTGGCAATTTCTTGTAATCCAGGCAATTGACTCGCGCCTCCGGTTAAGACCACACGACTACCAACACTTTTATCAATTCCCTTGGCGTGCAGCCTGCGAGAGATGAGCTCAAAAGTTTCCTCAATACGCGGACGTATAATACGCACCAAATCAGCACGTGCAATTTGATGCCCGCTATGTTCATACGCATCACCAATTTGTGGGACCTGCACCACTTCACGTTCATCAGCTGTTGACGTTAAAGCACTACCATACAGCGTCTTCAGGCGCTCGGCCTGGAAAACCGGCGTTGACAACACCCGGGCAATATCGTTAGTGACATGCCCTCCCCCAACGGCAATACTATCCGTATGAACAATTTCTCCTTCAAAGAACACCCCAAGTGTGGTGGTGCCAGCTCCAATATCTATAATGATGGTACCAAGTTCTATCTCATCTTCCACCAGTGCGGCCAGACCTGACGCCAAAGGGGTGGCAATAAACGATCCGGTGGCCAAATGACATTTGCCAATACAGGTCGATAAGTTACGCATACTGCTGGTAGAGGCATAGGTTGTATGCACGTTCACACCCAAAATCTCACCATACATACCTCGCGGATCTCGGATACCACGTCTGCCATCAATATCATAGCTGGTGGGGATGGTATGAATGGGCTCTTGACCTTGGGGGTTTTCAACTTGTCGTGAAAGGAATAGCAACCGCTTGATATCGGCATCATCAATAGAGTGGCCTGCCACGTGCAATTCGACCCCCACACTTTGTGATTGACAACTGCCGATATTAACATAGACACTACGAATGGTCTCGCGAGCCATTTGCTCAGCCAGATGCACCGCATTCAGGATTGACAATTCTGCATCTTGCATATCAATAATGTTGCCAGCACGCAAACCTTTGGATGCTTGATGACCCACACCGATCACCCGCAGATGTTCGGACCCATCAATCCGGGCAATCGCGCAGCAAACCTTACTGGTTCCAACGTCAAGCGCAGCAATTAAATTATCATGGGGATAACTGTTCCCCTTACGAATACGGTTAAAGACCATGATTTTTGCTGATTCCTTCTAAGCCAACAAGCAATTGCATTCTCTAACGCCCAGAATGCAAATTTTGATTATGCAAAGCAAGCGGTAATCCATAGAATGCATAAAAAAATCAGAAATCAGAAGTCACTCAAACAAAACCGATACCGATTCCTCGCGCGCAATACGGTCAATCGCTTCACCCAACAAACTGGCAACGGAGAATATCCGAATTTTAGAACAATTTCGCACCTCTTCTCGGGCTTCAATGCTATCAGTGATCACCAGCTCCCGAATAGATGATTCTTTAATACACCCCACCGCAGTACCAGAAAACACACCGTGGGTTACGTAAGCATTTACCGAGTTGGCTCCAGCTTCCATCAACGATTGAGCCGCATTACAAAGTGTGCTACTTGAGTCAACGATGTCATCAACCAAAATACAATCCTTACCCACCACATCCCCAATTATATTCATCACCGATGAAGCTCCTGGATGATCGCGGCGCTTATCAACAATTACCAGACCCGCCCCTATACGTCTTGCAACAGAGCGAGCTCGGCCAATTCCACCAATATCAGGAGTAACAATGGTAACCGCCCCTTTGGTAAACTGCTGCTGGATATTGCGGGCAAAAATCGCTGACACAAAAAGATTATCGGTGGGAATATCAAAAAATCCCTGAATTTGTCCAGCATGCATATCAATGGTCAAGACACGATTGGCACCTGCCTGGCAGATCAAGTTGGCTACTAGTTTGGCAGAAATCGGAGTTCTCGGCCCGGTTTTCCGGTCCTGACGGGCATAGCCGTAATATGGCATAACCGTGGTAATGCGCCGAGCTGAGCCTCGTCTGAGGGTATCGATAATGATCAAAAGCTCCATCAGGTTGTCATTAGCCGGATAGGACGTCGGTTGAATCACAAACACATCTTCGCCGCGGACATTGTCCTGTACTTCTACAAATATTTCCTTATCTGCAAAACGTCTGATGCTCACCTGTGCCAATGAACGCTCAAGAAAATCTGCAACAGCTTCAGCCAAAGGCCGGTTACTGTTACCACTGATGAGTTTCATAAATCAAATTTTCCCTGTTCAATACTTTCGTTGTGCTAAAAATCTATCAAGAGATGTCGATTGTGTAAACCATAATAGGGCCACCTCCTCATAACGACATATAGCACCAAGAATGCTATTTTGACCCTAAAAACCCAAAATAGTTAAAGTATACTTGCACTAAATGGTCAAAATTGTTAACCTAGCTTACATGAAAATTGCTAAAGAAGAACTCATCTCCATTCTGGGTCAGTTCAATCCATGGTGGCACGGAGAATCAATTGCCGATTTACCAAATTGGAAGCGAGCTGCTTACAGAGAACTGCTTCTATGGGTGCAAGCTCCACCTGCTCCCAGGGCAGTCATGTTATCTGGAGCCAGGCAAGTCGGCAAAACAACACTTATATTGCAGACAATAGCAGAACTACTAAAACAGGGAGAGCCAGCAGCTAATATCCTTTATGTAACGCTTGACCACCCTATTTTAAAACTTGCTGGCATCATGAAGGTTCTTGAAGCGTGGCGCGAAAGAGAGCCTAAGCAAGAAGGTGATGAATATATTTTTATTGATGAGGCACAATTTATTCCAGATTGGGGGACCTGGGTGAAGCACCAAGTTGATTTCGAAAAGAAAAGACATATAGTATTAACTGGATCAGCCATGCCGCTCATGAGCAAGGATCAAGAGTCTGGGGTTGGTCGCTGGCATACAATTAAGATTACTACCCT
This sequence comes from Pseudomonadota bacterium, assembly GCA_039714795.1. Lineage (NCBI taxonomy): Bacteria > Pseudomonadati > Pseudomonadota > Pseudomonadota bacterium. The sequence continues at coordinate 14,929 of JBDLIP010000031.1, forward strand.
CTCATTCTTTGAATATCTTCAAATCAAAAATGTAAATTTGCCCCCTCTACCTGATATAAAATCGTTACGTGAGTTATTTTCTTGGGAGAAAGTGAACTTTTATAGGCTCACTGAGCTCGGGGCTTACTACACTGGTCATTTTCATGAATATCTTGTCAGAGGGGGATTTCCGCAAACAACCCTTGTAGAAACAGTAACCCAAGCCCAAAAACTGCTTCGAGAAGATATTATCGATAAAGCTCTCAAACGTGATATGACTGCTCTTTTTGGCGTGCGCCGGATTTTAGACCTTGAACAATTATTTCTCTATCTTTGCATGCATGATGGAGGACTTTTGGATATGGCTACTTTGTGTAAGAACCTTCGTATCAAACGACCAACAGCACAGAACTTTTTAGAACTTCTTGAAGCAACCCATCTTATCTATAAACTGCCACCTTATGGATATGGTAAGGAAATACTACGGGCCAGATATAAAATATATTTGTCAGATACTGCCATTGCTCCTGCAGTTATGATGAAGGGAAAAAGTGTTATTGAAGATCCCATAGGTCTTTCTGTGGCAGCAGAAGCTGCCGTTTTTAAACATCTATTCGCCCGCTATTACTCGCAAAGTGTAAATTTTTCATACTGGAGGGGAAAAAAAGATCATGAAATCGATCTCGTTGCTGAAATCGCAGACAGATTGATTCCGTTTGAGATTAAATACAGGTCAACAAAGACAACCCCAAAAGACACAAAGGGTCTTGTTGAACTTTGCCGGCAAAAAAATATCCAACACGGATACGTTATCACCAAATCAACTGATGATATTGGACAAATGGCCAGCAACTGCAAGGCAAAAATTATGTGCCTTCCCGCTGCTTTCCTTTGCTACTGGATGGGAAAAAATTAATGTAATTGTACTGAAGCTGAATCAAACTGTTGATATTCTATGGCACCCATGCGCAATGAAAGCCCCTCCCCAAATTATTAAAGGTTTGAATTACCCTATCACATCATCGTAAAATTAAAGCTTAAAGAATCAGGAGGAAGTTTCGGGTGCAACAACAACTATTCAAAATCGCCAGCGCTTTGGTGCTATCACTGACCCTTGCAAGCTGCGGCGAGGAAAAACAATCTCTCCCTCCTAGAGGCTCAACCCTTAAGGTGCTAACTGCTGCTGATTATCCGCCCTTCGAGCGTTACAACAAAATTAAAAACAAAACCCCAGAAATGATTGGCTATGATATCGATCTTGTCAAACGCATTGGCCAATACCTCAGCTACGAAGTCGAATTTATCGACTACGACTTTGCTGACGTCATTCCAACACTAACCCAGCACAAAGCGCACCTTGCCATCGCTGCCATCAACGTAACTCCTGGGCGCCAAAAACAGATTACATTTTCCAAACCCTATTATAATGCCCGCAATATCCTGTTACTCCCCCTAGGCAGCCCCTTGATCCGAGACGACGATTTTACCAATTTGCACATAGCTGTCAAACGAGGCTCGACCCAAGAGCAATTTGCCAAGGTCTGGAAGCAAAAGCATAAAGGCATCAAACTTGTAAGCTTTCAACAAGACCACGATGTAGTGCAAGCCGTCATCTCAAAAGGCGTAGATGCTGCCATCGTCGAAGAAACCCCCGGCAGAGCTTATATCCAAACCAACGTCGAAGCCCTGACTTACCGACTGCTTGAAGACGACAATACAAAATTTGCCATCGCGTTTCCCAAAGGCTCTCCCCTAGTAAGCGAGTTTAATAAAGCACTTGAGCACCTAGAGAGTATCGGTGAAATTGATAAACTGAAACAAAAGTGGTTTGTGGGATAAGTCTGGTTGCTACCCCAGACCTGAGGGGCAAGTATAAGCTGAACCGTTACAAATCAAAATTAAAGCAGCTTTGTAACTATTCAGTCCACATCGGCCGTCATCCTGAATACTGAATCAAGTTCAGCACAGGCAGCTGATTTTGCGAGCTCTGCGATGCAATCGCATAGCACGGAAAAACTTTGCGATCTATTGAGCGTCGTCCAGGACTTGATCCGGGACAGGATCCCATTATTTTTTGCAAATTTTAAAAAAATGGGATCCTGAATCGTAAGGTTTTGCCTCCTCAAGTCTTGTCAGATTTGAGTTCCAAAACCAACTTCCTGTGCTGAACTTGATTCAGTATTCAGGATGACGACCCTTAGGCAATACATTTTTAATGAACAACCCTGTTGAAAATTGAGATTAATTGGTTTTTTTTGCGTTTTACTATTGATTTTCGAAAAATTTTAGCTTAATCTGTATCTTACGCGATAGAGGGTGCGAACACACACCTCTACCGCTACCACCGGCTGATCTAACCACGATCAAACCAATGGTAGTGACAATATACGCGTTCTTGTTTCGTTTTGCTAGCGCAAACGTGTGCTTGCAAGATGCTGCCGCTTGGCTGCCTTTTGGAGTAGGATGTAATGTAGAGTTGCTATTGTCTAAGCTTGTGGGGGGCTCCGGAGCT
>JBDLIP010000032.1 GCA_039714795.1 Pseudomonadota bacterium
TTATCGGAGATGGTCTTTAAATCCCCACCATCGCTGGCAAAATTGCTCTTAATTGACTTCGTATGTCGCATTTGCCCCGTTTCTGTAATTTAACCCAACGTTGTACTGCTCCGGAGTCAACTCCTGACGCCATTGTTTTTGAGTTTTATTTTTTGAATCGCTCATGAGATACCTTTTTCAATGCAAAGACCGCCCCTTACGTCCGCAGCATCTTTTAAAAAGTTCACCACTTTTACACGGACAAACCTAAGCACCAGTATACCAGTGCTGAATCAAAATGTTGAGTTTTATGGTAACGAAAAGCGCGCAGTTTACTTGGGTGATGCCTGCATGAGAACCACGATAGAGGTTTTGACGAACCCAGATATTGAAGTAGCGCGGATATAGCTAAAAATTCCTTTGATCTTCAAGGAAAAATATGAGCACCATCAGGTATGGCAACCATAAACCACAACCTTATGTCACGAAAATTTTTACAGATCACCACTTTAGGAATGTTGTTACTGCTTACAGGTTGCGGTAAAAAAGGGCCTCCACAAGCACCTACAGATGTTCCAGACACCTACCCTGGACAATATCCAAAAACTGAATATGATTTTTAAGCAGCGTCCAATAGAACCATTTCGACTTTTTGTGTAGCTTGGGTTGCATTGATATCTTCAATAACGGCTAACTCTTGAATCAAACGCCCCATAGCCAATTGATATATCTGTCGTTCACTGTAAGATTGTTCAGGTTCCCCATCCCCACGGTACAGATCTCTAATAACCTCAGCAATTGATACCATATCCCCTGAATTGATTTTTCCTTCATATTCCTGAGCACGCCGGCTCCAGAGCTCACCACGCTTCGTTTTTACTTTTTTAGTCAATGCCTCAAATGCCAAATCAATAATATTTGAGGAGCTAGGTGTTCTTAAACCCAAGTGATCAACTTTATTTACAGGAATTCTAAGCGTCATACGATCTTCATCAAATGAAACGACATACACATCTAGCGAATACCCTGCAACTTCTTGAGTTTCAACGTCAGTGATCCGCCCGACTCCATGTGAGGGATAAACAACGTGCTCCCCTACAGTAAAATTTCTCTTTCGTGCCATGATGTCCAATCCTCCTCCGCTCAAGTATCTAATAAAAAATGAAACATAGTGCGAGTCAATCCAGCACATCTACCCCATTTAAATACAAATAAATTTACGTACACCATCTGAATCAATACCTACGTAATCTAGCATTTTTTTCTTGAAAAAGACAGGAAAAAATTCTTTTAATTTTTCGTATACTCAAGAGGGCTTGATGAATTCATAGACGTGCTGTACCCAAACATCATATAACCACGGTCAAAAAACTATTTTTCATTACGGAGTAGACAATTGGAAAAACTAAAAGTACTATCTCTTTTTTACGTTTCACAAGGAGATGCTCCACCATGAAACATTGGGTGTCAAAACTAGCTCTTTTCCGGATGCTGCCTCCAGGAATCTGGGCCATTGGTCTGGCCACCCTGTTTATGAATAGCTCCACCATCATTATCTTTAGTCTGTCACCACTGTATTTAACATCCATAATGGGTGTAAGCCACATGAACTTAGGATTAATAGAAGGAGTTGTAGAGGCTATTGCATGGTTTACGAGAATATTTTCTGGCATCCTCAGTGACTTAATTCGCAAACGCAAACCCTTACTGCTCGCAGCTTATGGAATTGCCGCTTCCTCCCGTCTTATTTTCCCGCTCGCCCCAAGTGCAGGTTGGATTTTTTCTGCCAGATCCATCGACAGGATAAGTAATGGACTCCAAGCCACACCCCGGGAAGCTCTAATTGCCGATCTTGCACCTAAGGAACTAAAAGGAGCCAGCTATGGTTTGAGACAAACGCTTGGTATGATTGGGTCTTTTTTTGGGGCACTTGCTTTGTTGTATTTATTCCGCTGGAGCCCAGGTAACTATAAGCTGGCTTTTTGGATTGCTGTGGTACCGCCATTTCTGGCCTTGAGCTGTATACACTTTTTTGTTCACGATCGCTCCATTAACACTCCACAACCAACTAAATCCGAATCATTTTTTAGTTTTGAACATCTAGCGCATCTTGACTCTAGATACTGGCGAGTGATTGTCGTAGCCGTTATATATACGCTTTCGAACTATAGCGGTGCCTTTATGATTTTGCAAGCCAATCAAGCTGGCCTCAGCGAAAGCGAAATACCACTTGTTATGGTGGTGCAAAATATCATGGCTTTTTTATCTGCGTTTCCTGTTGGCTGGGTCTCTGATAGAATTGGCCGGCGCATCTTTTTAGTATTTGGTTTCAGTTTTGTCCTGCTTGCTAATTTATTCATGTCCATGACCCACTCCATAGTTTTTGTTTTAATCGGTGTGGGTTTGTGGGGATTGCAAATGGGAATTAACCATAGCTTAATGGTTGCGAAAGTCGCTGATGTCGCTCCCAAAGACTTAAGAGGAACAGCATTTGGAATATATTATTTTCTACTTGGAGTTGCTTTTTTGCTTGCTAATTTGGCCTCAGGTTGGTTATCACAACACTATGGTACGGAATATGTATTTTACGCAAGTTCGGTAGTGATTGTTTTTGCCATCTTGAGCTTAAGCCTATTGCCGCATCGTAGTAAATTTAAAATAGGAACAGAAAATTAGATGACTACTCCTACTCATATTACTGACATTGTTATTATTGGCGCTGGTCCTGTAGGATTATTTGCCATATTTGAATGCGGTATGCTGCGCCTTAAGTGCCACGTGATTGATGCCCTTGAAATGGCTGGCGGACAATGTAGTGCGCTTTATCCACAAAAGCCAATCTATGATATCCCAGGCTTTCCAAAAATTTCTGCTCAAGGCCTGATTGACAACCTGAAAGAGCAAGCTGCCCCCTTTGAGCCCATCTATCACTTCGGCCAGCAAGTGCAGAAAGTTACACCTGCCGGATCTGGGCGGTTTGAGGTGGAAACTGCTAATGGCACTAAGATTAATGCAGGCGCGATCATCATAGCTGCTGGAGTAGGGGCGTTTGGCCCCAATCGTCCTCCTCTGAAAGGTCTTGAAAGTTACGAAGACAAAAGTGTTTTCTACTATGTCAAAGACCCAGAACAATTTCGGGACAAACGTATCATGATCGCTGGAGGAGGGGATTCAGCCATTGATTGGGCCCTTGCATTATCCGATGTTGCATCCCGGGTCTCTCTCGTACACAGACGCCCTAAGTTCCGAGCGGCTCCTGAAAGTGTCGCCCAGATGAAAAAGCTCAAGGCACAAGGTAAAATCAATGTTATTATCCCCTATCAGCTTGCTGGTCTCTCAGGGCAAGATGGACAGTTGGATGCTGTGATTTTACAAAATATGGAGGGTGAGGAACGGCGGGTTGAAGCTGATGTTCTACTGCCCTTCTACGGGCTTGCCATGAACCTTGGCCCTATTGCTGATTGGGGGCTGAACCTGGATCAAAAGCATATCACAGTTAACCCAGAAACCTGTAGCACCAATATCGATGGCATCTTTGCTATCGGTGATATTGCTACTTATCCTGCAAAACTCAAGCTTATTCTCACCGGTTTTGCCGAAGCTGCACACGCAGCTCATGCAGCTCGCGCTAAACTTCATCCGGATCAAAACTTCCATTTCGAGTACTCGACAACCTCTGGGGTTCCTGGGACACAAAGTTCTTAAGGCAACGGAAAAAAAGTATAAGAAAGCGTAATAGTGTTTACATCATCCAGATTGGGGTCATCAGCGATATCCGCGTCAATGAAAAACTCAACCGGCATATCAACCACTTGTCTTGGCTCAAGGGTTTGTTCAATGAAACAAAAGCAGTCAATTTTGTTGAAATAAATACCAGCCTTATCTGGGGTGACATTATAGGTTGCCATACCGCGGACAGGCTGATTGCTCAGGTTTTCAGCCACATAAAATGCCAAAGCTGTTTGCCCGGCAAAGACTTTTATTTCTCGCTGAACGGGCTTAAAGCGCCAGGGAAGTTGTGGATTAATGTCAGCATTAAACTGGATACGTAAAACTCGGCTTTTGACAATTCGATCTGAGTGAAGCGCAAGTTGAGTGGTGCCGCCATAGCCGGTTTTCTGACAGAAAAGACGGTATAAAGGAACGGACGCAAAAGCCAAGCATATCATGGTCGCCACAACGCCTGACAAAACAATAAGTGTATGTTTATTGTTGTTGTTGGGCTGCACGAGCAAGCGCGTAAAAGTTTTGCGGAAGGTGTTGAAATTTGACCAAAGCAAGGCCATAAAAAATCACACACAAGCCTCCTAGAATAGTCAGGAGAAGCCGGTTTTTACTACGCCTGGTGGCTGCAAGTTGTTTAGGTGTAAGGGAGTTCATTTTATTTTATCCAATCCAGTGATCAATAAGTATTCCAAGAAACAAGGCAAACAAATAAAAAATCGAAAACTTAAAAAGCCGCATAGCATTAGTTGTGGCTTGATGTCTCCAGAGCTTGGTTGCAAAAAACATAAAGAAACAGCCTAAGACACCAGCAAACATAAGGTAGATGATTCCTAAAAGGTTGATCATATAGGGCAGGAAACTAGCTATGACCATCAACACGCTGTAAATGAGAATTTGCAGAATTGTCGCTCGCCTTCCTCGTACATTGGGGAGCATGGGTAGAGATGCACGCTCGTAATCCCCTTGCTGGCATAGCGCTAGAGCCCAAAAGTGCGGTGGGGTCCACAAGAAAATAATGAGAAATAGTGTAAAGGGACTGACATTTATGTGTGGAGAGAGTGCTAACCACCCAATGAGTGGAGGAAAAGCCCCAGCAGCACCACCAATAACAATATTTTGTGAAGTGCTTCTCTTAAGCACCATTGTGTAAACAACAACGTAAAACCATATTGTAAAAGCCAGCCAGCAGGCTGCTAGATAATTCGCGGCAAACCCAAGGGTTATAACAGAACCCACCGAGAGAATGATGCCTAAGGTAAGTGCATCTTCAGGTGTAACTCTGCCACTGGGCAGAGGACGCGCCTTAGTGCGGGTCATCAAGAGGTCTATGTCACGATCGTACCACATGTTGAGTGCACCCGAGGCTCCGGCTCCTGTGGCGATGCAGAGAATGGAGACAAAATACAAAAACGGGTGCAGGGTACCAGGAGCAAGAGTTGCTCCAACCCAAGCAGTAAAAATCACCAGTGCCATGACCCTAGGTTTAAAGAGGGCAAAATAATCCCAGCATGTTGTCATACTTGTCGCAGCGGTCTGGTGGGTATCAATAGTTAAACTATTTGGCATATCCCTTTTTATTTAACCGTTGGTTGTGATTCAAACGTATGGAATGGAGGTGGCGAAGCAACCGTCCATTCTAAAGTTGTTGCATATTTTCCCCAAGGGTTACCATCTGCTTTTTTACCAAACCTAAAAGTGTGAAAAATAATGTATAGAAACAAAATCATCCCAACTCCGCTGATCAAAGCTCCATAGCTGGAAATACGATTCCATCCCTCAAAAGCATCTGCATAATCCGGGATACGCCTTGGCATTCCCGCAAGTCCCAGAAAATGCATTGGAAAAAACAAAAGATTGACGCCAATGAATGTGATCCAGAAATGGAGTTGCCCTAGCCACTCTGGGTACTGCCGCCCTGACATTTTGCCAAACCAATAGTAAAAGCCAGCAAACGTTGCAAAAAGCGCACCCATCGATAGAGTATAATGGAAGTGCCCAACAACGTAATAGGTGTCATGGAACATAATATCAATGCCCTGGTTAGCCAACACAACTCCTGTTAGTCCACCAATGGTAAACAGAATAATAAAACCGATAGCAAACATCATTGGTGTTTTGAAACTAATTGATCCACCCCACATGGTAGCAAGCCAACTAAATATTTTAATGCCAGTAGGAACTGCAATAACCATGGTTGCTGCCGTAAAATATGCATTAACTTGCACGTCAAGCCCTACGGTAAACATGTGGTGGGCCCAGACCACAAATCCGATAAAACCAATTGAAACAGCAGCGTATACCATACCTAAATAACCAAAAATAGGCTTCTTAGAAAAAGTTGAGATAACTTGACTGATAATTCCAAATCCTGGAAGGATAATGATGTAAACTTCGGGGTGTCCGAAAAACCAGAACAGGTGTTGGAATAGAAGTGGGTCGCCACCTCCAGCGGGTTCAAAAAATGTAGTACCAAAATTGCGATCCGTAAGCAGCATAGTAATGGCACCAGCAAGTACTGGTATGGCAACGATAATTAGCATAGCTGTGATTAGCATGGTCCAGACAAACAAAGGCATTTTATGCAAAGTCATCCCAGGGGCTCGCATATTTAAAATAGTAGTGACAAAATTAATAGCACCCAGGATTGATGAAGCACCTGCAATATGCAGCCCCAGCAGCATGAAGTCCATTGCTGCCCCAGGATGTCCAATGGTTGAGCTTAAGGGAGGATAAATGGTCCAACCAGCCCCTGCACCCGTTTCTACAATTCCTGACGTAACCAGCAAGACACCTGATGCAGGTAATAGCCAAAAGCTGATGTTGTTTAATCTTGGAAAGGCCATATCAGGGGCCCCAATCATCAACGGTACAAACCAATTACCGTACCCTCCAATGAGAGCAGGCATCACCATAAAAAAGACCATAATAAGTCCGTGCAGACCAATGATTACATTGTATAACTGATGATCTTCAAACAAAGCATTATCGGGAGTTGCTAGTTGAGCTCTGATAAGAAAGGACATCAAACCTCCCACCACACCAAATACAATGGCAAAAATGATATACATTGTGCCTATATCTTTGTGATTGGTTGATAAGATCCAACGCCTCCAACCGGAGGGGTGATGATTTTCATGGTTTGAGGTAGGTAAAGCGGTATCTGACATAGGTGGCTAATTTTCTCTAAGGGTTACGATTCATCTGATTGTTGTTGGAGCCATTGGGTGAACTCTTGCTTGGAAACAGCACGCACAGCAACAGGCATAAAGCCATGATCCATACCGCAAAGCTCATAACATTGCCCGTAGAAGGTACCTTCTTTTGTCACTTTAATCCAGGCTTCATTGAGGCGCCCCGGCACACAGTCCTTCTTGACACCAAAGGCTGGCACTCCCCAACTATGGATCACATCTGAAGCTGTAAATAGTAAGCGTACGTTGGTGTTGACAGGAACAACCAACTCGTTATCAACAGACAATAGTCGGATTTGCCCATCTGCCAAATCTTGGTCCTTGATGATACGACTGTCAAACTCGATTTTGTGTTCAGGGTATTCATAATTCCAGTACCACATCGCCCCACTGATTTTGATGGTCATTTCTGGCTCTGGCACCTTATCTAGATAGTACATTAACTTGAATGAAGGAAAAGCAATGAAAACAAGAATAAGGACAGGAACCGTAGTCCAAATGATTTCCAAAACAGGGTTGTGGGAACGCGTAGAAGGAGATTTATTTTTCGATGCCCTAAAGCGCCAAAGAATATATCCAATCAAACAAAATACAAACAGGGCAATAAGCCCAATGACAATTAATAAGATGTTGTGCAGCGATTCAATTCGCTCCATAGTTGGCGTAGCAGGGGCTTGAAAACCAATCTGCCACTGCTCTGGCGCACTTGCGTAAACGGATACAGAAAAAATTGAGACAATAAAGAAGCCTAAAAATGCACGAAAGTGTTTCACGTGAAACATTGTATGAAGGGCCTTTCCTTTTCTTATGAGAATCCTTCCTGACTTTATACTACAGTTGTCGGGTAAGGTGAAGGGTGCAGTCGCATCTGTTGAGGGAGGGCAGCGGCAGCAAAGATACAAATGCGACGGAGCCCCAAAATTTAAGGCTTTCCAGTAGCTTGTCTTGAAAACTCAGCCAAATCGACACCCCACATTTTTTCTAAATTGTAAAAGGTTCGCACTTCAGGGCGGAACAGGTGCACGATCACATCACCAGCATCGATAAGGATCCAATCACAATCTGGTGCCCCTTCAATAAAGACCGGGCGAATGCCTAATTTGTGCAATTCTTGCTTGAGTAATTCCCCCATCATTTTGATGTGGCGTTGCGAGGTACCACTGGCGATAATCATGTAATCTGACAGTGTGGATTTACCGTGCAAATCGATACATACAATGTCTTGCGCTTTGCGATTATCGAGAAATTTTTCGATTGCCTCACAGATGGTTTTCGCAGAAGTTGAGTCTTTGGTTGGCATTGGGGGTATTTTTTTCGATGGGTTAAAGATGCAATTAACTATGAATGTAGTAGTGCACTTGCGAAAATGCAAGGGGGGCTTGTGATGCAATAACTATATTTCAGCTGCTTATTCATCTGTTCTTAATTCATCCGAGTTTGAACCTGCTATTTCTCTATGGTTGTTATACAAGATACCAACATCGAATTTATTTCAAGATCCTTCAAAGTTGGGGCAAAATCGTTTAGATTATTGTTAGCCATAGTCAAACTCCTTTCGAATTTAAGTTTGGTTAGCGGCGGACGGATGCTGGGTGCATTCGTTCGTATTATTTGATGGGAGCATAAAAATTGAATTTGGATGCAAACAAGTTAAAATTTTAGACATTTTTTTTACGAAAGATGATTTTAATGAGTAAATTTGATAGAGCTATGTTAGAGATTCTAGTGTGTCCCAAGACCAAGCTGCCACTAGAGTTTGATGAGCAGCGGCAAGAGCTGATCAGCCCAGCTGCGGCATTAGCTTATCCGATACGAGATGGCATTCCAGTCCTTTTGATTAATGAAGCCAGACAGATCGAATGACAACCACTCCTGATTTGATTTTACCCCACATTGGAGAGAGGCTCATATGCTCTCGGGTTCCTGAAGGATTTGATGGTTTTGTGCTGTCGCGCTATCTTAAGGAATTTCCAGATAAATCATTTGTGTATGTTGTGCAGAATGAAGCACGCATGATAGAGGTACAGGATTTTCTGGAGTTTCTTGAACCATTGCACCAGGTTTTGACCTTTCCAGCATGGGATTGCTTGCCCTATGACCGCGTTGCACCACGTTCAGAGATTATGTCGCAACGCATGAAGGTTCTTTCTGAATTGCAAACAACTGCAAAACCAATATGCCTGATTACAACTGTTAGTGCTGTTTTGCAGAGAGTTCCGCCCTCACCCGCCCTTTGCAAACGGCAATTTTTAACCCGTGTTGGTGATGAAGTTGACATTGAAGTGCTCAAGGACTTTTTGGTTAACAATGGTTATTCGCGAGTCGCTACGGTCAGAGCGCCTGGAGAGTATGCAATTAGAGGCGGAATCATTGATCTCTATCCCGCCGGTGAAACTATGCCAATTCGGTTGGATTTATTTGGGTCAGAGCTTGAGTCGCTCAGGACCTTTGATCCTGCAACACAACGGAGCCAGCAAAAACGTTCGTCGTTTTCACTTGATACTGTGGGAGAAATCACCCTATCCCAGCAACGCAAAGAGCAATTTTGTGCGCAGTATCTGCAACATTTTGGCGTAAGAGCAACCAAAGACGCGCTATATCAGGACATAAACTCAGGCCAAGTGCACCAAGGAATGGAGCACTGGCTGCCCCTCTTTTACGAGCATGTTGATACTCTGTTTGACAACCTTGCCTGCGAAAAAACCGTCATGTTGATGGACCACCAAATTGAGCATGCACTAGCACGCCACATTGAACAGATTGACGACTATTATCAGGCTCGACAGGAAGCTCTCTCTGCGGGTTTTTCCAAGACTGAATCTGCGTATCGCGCTCTGCCTCCCAGTGAATTATACCTTGATTTGCAAGAGTTGCAGGACTGTTTGTCGCGCTATCCTTTGATTGAGTTTTCTCCTTTTTTGCACCAGCAACAACAACAACAACAACAACAACAAAATAGTCTAGATTTTGCTGCAGAACGTTTTGTCCTTCGGGAAGAAGGGCCGCTTGAGCCACGGCATTTTGAGGAATTGCAGACTTCTCTTTTACAGTGGAACAAAGACAAAGTACCGGTATTGCTTGCAAGCTACAGCCGTCCTTCTGGTAAGCATTTGCTGGAAGTACTTGAAAATCACGGGGTTAGCCCCTTTAAAGAAGTGAAAAACTGGCCTGCATTGACGACCATATCTGGTCAAAAGGCTGGCTGTACCCAGATCAAAATAGAACAAGGATTCATTTCTCCAGATCTTGTGGTGATTTCAGAACAAGATTTATTGGGGCAAAGGCAAATTCGGCCTCTTCAATCTAAATCCAAAACCCAATCTGGGTTGTTTGTTAGGGATATTTCTGCTCTGTCTGTACACGATTTGGTCGTGCATGAAGAGCATGGCGTAGGAAAATATCTAGGACTCGATCCGATTGAAGCAGATGGTATTCCACATGACTGCTTGAGTGTGGAATATGCAGGTGGTAACAAATTATTTGTTCCAGTTGAAAACATTGAAGCTTTATCCCTATATGGATCTGAGGGCAGTCAAGCTCGACTCGATCATCTGGGGGCAGCTTCTTGGCAAAAACGCAGAGCCAAGATAAAAAAGCGCCTAGAGATAATTGCTGATCAATTACTGAAAATTGCTTCTGAACGAGAGATGCGTAGAGGAGAGAAGTTTCAAGTTTCAGAAGGAATTTATCAGGAATTTAGCGCCCAATTTCCCTATCTTGAAACTGATGATCAGATTCGCGCTATTGCTGCAACAATTGAGGATCTGTGCTCTGGAAAGCCTATGGATCGCCTCATTTGTGGTGATGTTGGATTTGGCAAGACAGAAGTTGCTTTAAGGGCTGCTTTTGTGGTGGCCAGTGCAGGGCATCAGGTGGCGGTTTTGGTCCCCACAACCCTGCTGGCAAGACAACACTTTAAAAACTTCTCCGAACGGTTCCAGGGATTTGGTCTAAAAGTTGGGCAATTATCACGTATGGTAAGCCCTACAAAAAGTGCTAAGGTTAAAGCTGAGTTAGCCGCAGGAAAAACCAATATTGTCATTGGTACCCATGCATTGTTGTCCTCTAGCACCGAATTTAAAAAACTGGGTATGGTAGTTATCGATGAAGAGCAACATTTTGGTGTAAAACAAAAGGAAAAACTCAAGGCTTTAAAATCAGAAATTCACGTACTAACGCTGACGGCAACCCCCATTCCTCGAACTTTACAAATGGCCCTTACGGGGGTACGAGATATGAGCTTGATTGCCACCCCCCCTGTGGATCGCCTGGCGGTTCGAACATTTGTGATGCCATTTGATGGAGTTGTAATCAAAGAAGCTATTTTGCGTGAGACTGATCGAGGCGGGCAGGTATTTTATGTTTGCCCACGCCTGGAAGATCTATCCAAGGTCTTTAAAAAGCTGAACAAACTCTTACCTGATATACGTATGGCAACGGCTCATGGACAAATGCCAGCTGAGCAACTTGAAGAGGTTATGTTGGGATTTTACAGTGGCAAGTATCAACTGTTACTGTCTACCAACATTGTCGAGTCTGGACTTGATATTCCAACCGCCAATACCATTATCATTCACCGATCCGATCGTTTTGGACTCTCCCAACTTTATCAACTCAGGGGACGGGTTGGACGCTCCAAACAAAGAGGCTATGCCTACTTTCTACTGCCCCCTCATCAACTTGGTGACAAAGCACAAAAGCGTTTAGAAGTCATGCAAACTCTCGATTCTTTAGGTGCTGGTTTTCAACTGGCAAGCCACGATATGGACATCCGCGGGGCCGGCAATCTATTAGGATCAGAGCAGTCTGGTCACATTCGTGAAGTGGGAGTCGAGCTTTACCAACAAATGCTTGAAGAAGCAGTTGCCACAGTTAGAGCACAATCCAATAAAACTGAGAAAATCGAGACAAAAGAAGAATCCTGGTCACCGCAAATTAATCTGGGATTGCCAGTCTTAATCCCCGATTATTATGTGGAAGATTTAGGAGAACGTTTGGGACTTTATCGTCGCATTTCCCTTCTTACAACGCCAGAAGACCTGGCAGACTTTATGGATGAGCTTAAGGATAGATTCGGCACTCCTACAGATGAAGTGGAAAATCTCAAGCATGTTATTGAGCTTAAACAGCTATGTCGTTCTGCCGGCGTTTCCAAATTGGATTGTGGCGCCAAGGGAGCAGTGGCTTCATTCCATAAAAATGCTTTTAATAATCCCGCTGGGCTGATTGCGTATGTGAACGAGCACCCCGACCGACTCAAGCTCAAACCAGACCAGCGCTTGGTGTTTATGATGCATTGGTTCGATGACGCACACCGAATTAAGGGAGTTAAGGCGTTTTTGAGTGATTTGGCTGAGATTGCTTGTCCTACAACACCAACAGCTTAAGCAATTTTTGGCAGATGCTTTTGCGCCGACTGTTGCAAGGAGAGCGGCAACCTACAAGTGACAGTTGTTCCTGCCCTAGGGGTTGAAGTAACGGTAACCTCACCCTGGTGCATTTCAATAATTCCCTTAATCAAGGAAAGACCAATACCAGTTCCTGCATAGCGCTGTCGGGACGTTTCAGTGCGTTCAAATTGATTGAAAATGAGCGGCTGCTCACCCGCGGCAATACCAACCCCTGTATCAGCTATGCTGATAAAAATGTTGTTGTGACTCGTTCTAACTCCAACATTAATAGAGCCACCAAGTGGCGTTGCTTGTATGGCGTTATAGATGAGCCCTAAAAATGCCTGCTTCAAACGCCTTTCATCAGCAATAAAACTTTGTACGTGTGATGTAAAAGATGAAGTAATCTGGATTTTACTATTTTCGGTGTTATTCCGCACGATGCTGATCACACTGTTCAAGAGCTGGTTAAGATCAACAGGCTGAAAACTTAAGGTCATTTTTCCAGACCTGATGGCCGACAGATCAATCATTGCTTTAATGCTGTCTAAAAGGGTACTGGAGGCCTTGAAGATGGCTTTGCAGTAGGCAAGTTGTTGTGAGTTAAGACTTCCAAAGTATTGATTAAGCAAGATCTCGCTGAAACCGATAACGGTATCCAGTGGTGCTTTGAGATTACCAGACATATTGGCAAGAAAATCAGATTTGATGGCCTCCGCTTTATCAAAGGCTTTTGAGCTGTCGATCATTGCTTGCCTTATCTTCTTTGAATCCGTAATGTCTGCGTAACTTAAAAGGTGGGTTCCATCTGGTAAAGGCACATACGAAAAAGAAAAAACCCGTCCGTCTTTGCGGGTTAACTCACCTTTTTTGGCTTTGCGGTCAGTTAGACCTTCAATAAGATGTTGCTTATAACGCTTCCAGTTTTGCCCGTAGCAAAAATAATTTTTTATATCGTCCATAAGCTCAGATATATGACGACCAGCAGTCAGTGCTTCAGACGGCAGATTCCAAAGCTTTGCAAAAGCAGGATTAGCAAGCTTTAGCCGGTTGTCACTGGCAAAAACAGCTGCACCCTCTTGCAGCTGATCAAGGATTTCTTGGTTGAGAGTCACTTGAGTATTGGCTTTACGCGCCAAAACCAATTGATCGGTTATGTTTTCGAAAGCAAAAAACAGCCCTCCTTGCCCAAAGGGGGCCGCTAACATACGCAAGGTCCGTTCATCTGGTAAATGGATAAGTTCCTGTTTGGGACTGGCAAAACTGTTAAACATGCTAAGCCATTGCTGCTTGTAAGATGGGAAATCGGCTTGTTCGGTGAGTAAGTGCCGGTGGTGTAAGTGGTCCAGCATCTCTGAAAGCTCTGGTTGACTGCTGAGCCACTTTGTATCGAGGTGAAACATTTGGCAATAAGCTACATTGGAAAACATAAGCTTTTGTTTGTGGTTATATATTGCAATGCCAAGCGGTAGTTGGTCAAGGAGAGCTCGGAAAGCTGAAGCGTTATTTTCAAGATTTTTCTGCGCCAAATTTGTATCTGTTAGATCGATGGCGTATCCGATGGAGCTGGAACCGTCCTCCAGTATGACCTCATTTATTAGAAATTCGTGAGGCTGATCACCAATCAAGACTTTTCTTTGGATAGAACGGGTTGTCGGAGCAGATTGGGTTAAGAAATCGGACAAGGCGGGATCGGCAGAAATGAGTTTTTGAAAATGAAGATTACCATCTGTGATTTGCCTGTCTTGTGAACGCTTCCAAATAGGGAGCGGAAGACTGGCAAGCTGCGATTTAGAATCAGTTGGCGCTGATTGCGGTGTATTTTGAGAAGGACTCGTGGATTTTCGAATCCAAAGTATTGTGCAGTCTTTGTTATTTGTTGGGGAAATGAGCAGAGAAACTTGTCCAGCACGTGCAAGAGAAAGCGTAATTTCGGGTGACGTTGTGTCTTCGGTGAAGTTCTGTAAAGAATTCTTAAAAGTTATAGAATCCGGCGGGGAAAAACACTGAGATATATTTTCGAGTGATGTCTGCCCGGGCAAGGGAAGGTCAAGCAGCTTCCGGGTTTCTTGATCATAGAGGAATATTTCTTTAGAGCGCATCCACACAACCCAATGATAGGGAGAAGCAGCAAGTAGCGAAGTCAACAAATCGATGGAAGGTTGATCTGATTTGAAAAAAAACTTCCAAAAACCGGGCCAGTAGCGAGAGGTTAGTAGGGCACATGCAAAAAGCAAAGCCATCACCCCTATAACAAATAGAGTAAAGACCACTAGAGAACTGTCAAAAAAGTTCACAGGCATCTCATTTCAAACTCTTCTTTAAATTTTCATCCATCCCCGCGTTACACGAGTGAGTATGAAACAAAAACATAATTAGATCAACTAATAAAAATATGAAATAATTTTTGTTGTGGGGGCTCATTTCCACCCCCACGGGCCATCATCCCGGCCGCCGAAGGTGGTAACCTTAGGCTTTGCCTCACTAGTAGCTTGAGAGGATAATGGGAGTGGCTGGCTCTCCCCCCATGTGGACAACTCTGTGAACAACTGATAGGAAAAGTCTTGGGATAAGTTTGGGGAAAACCTCTCATGCTGAGTCATGCACAAAAACTTAAGAAGTTATCCCCAAGTTTCTAAGAGTGGATATGTTGTGGACTTTTTTCGATACTCTCAAATTATCCACAGGACTATCAACAACATCTTTTAGAAAAGAAAGGGCTCCAACTTCTGCATTTATAGGCATCAAGCAAAAGATTAAGATTTGGGTAGGCTTAACTGTGGATAATCCTGCGTGCCAATCTCTTACCTTGTGGATACGGTCTTTTCCACTGTGTTTTAACAACAACCTTTTAATTTATATATTAAATATATAGATATAGTGAATTATCCGTACGGAATCAAAATGTTGAATTTTATGGTTGCGCTTTTGGACACCCTCTGTGGCCGTCATCTTGAACGCTGAACGGGTATATTAGCAAATAGAGCTTCGTGAAACAGTGATTTACGGATATAATATCCCAAACATTTCGACATAAGAAAGACAAAGCTCGTGCCCAATTATGCCGTCATGCGACAGACGATGGTTGACACACAACTGCGACCGTGTAAGGTTGTTAGCCCTGCTTTGCTGCATGCCTTTTCAACCGTACCTCGTGAGGTATTTGTTGCGGAAGTATATCAACCCACAGCCTACTGTGATGATTGCATCAAATTGGAGGGTAACCGATTTATGTTACCTCCTTTCCTGTTGGGGCAACTTATCCAAGCATTGAACCTAAAAACAGAGGATAATGTCTTGGTGATTGGATGTGGTACTGGATATACAGCGGCCATAATGGGGTACTTAATAAAAAAGGTTGTGACTCTAGAAGATAACCCAGTTTTGGCAAAAAGGATCGAAGCGAATCTTGTTCAATGCAGGGTCAGTGGTGCTGAAACTGTGGTGGGCTCACTGCCTGCCGGGTGGTCAAAAGCAGCTCCCTACGATGGCATTTTGATCAACGGCGCCATTCCCGAAGTACCCAAGGCAGTTTTCAAACAACTCGCTGACCAGGGCCGTCTTGTTGCTATTTTACAACAAGGCAAAAATAAATTAGGGGCAGCCTATTTATTTCAGCGCAGTGGAGAGAACATAAGTAAACAGCTGTTGTTTAAAGTAGCTTGCCCAGTGCTTCAAGAATTTTCAGCAAAGCCCAAATTTCTTTTTAGCTAAATGGTTGCAGTCAAACAGATCGATGTTGAAACCCTACACGAATGGCGCCGGCAGGGACAACCGCACGTACTTTTGGATATTCGTGAAGATGCAGAACTTGCGCAAGCTCATATTTCTAAAGCGGTTCATATCCCTTTTGAGCAATTGATCAAAAAGTTGGATTTACTAGACCTTGAGTTGCCGATTGTCGTATTGTGTCACCATGGCATACGAAGTGTTTCTGCTTGCATATTTTTATCTGAACTTGGGGCAAAAGACGTGTTAAACTTGTCCGGTGGGATTGATGCATGGGCTCGCAGAATTGATACCACAGTTGGTCTATATTAAAGGCGTTATATGATGATACGGAAAAGTTCTTTGTTTGTTCTGGTTTTTCTCTGGTTTGCTTTTTGTGCTTTATGCTTGTTCCCTTATTCTGTAGATGCTTCAGAGAATTTACAGGAATTAGCTGCCACCAATCCTGCGTCGGACAAGGCTGAGTTGGGGTCGACAGATACAAAGGTTGAAGCTAAACAGCTTGAAAAAATTTCTCCTTTCACTCAGGCTCTTATGTCGGCGTATACCACAAACAGCGAGTTAAAGGCTAGGGTTAGACAATCTTTTGCCCAGCATGAAACAGTGCCTCAGGCTAGGGCTGGGTTCCTGCCTAACGTCAACTTGCAGGCGACAGGCGGCAAACAACGTACGGTTACCCAAAGGTTGCCAGATGCGTTCTTGAGATCAAGGCGGTTTAACCAAACCCCAGCAACGGCAGGTGTTGAAGTAACTCAGCAATTGTATAATGGTGGTGGCACAATCGCAGCGATGGATCGTGCCGGGCATGGGGTAACAGCAGATCATTATGACTTCTTTGATCGTGAGCAACGTACTTTGTTGGATGCCGTTACTGCTTATATGGATGTGATTTTCAGGAGAG
>JBDLIP010000033.1 GCA_039714795.1 Pseudomonadota bacterium
CAAGAGGATAGAGGTTGAGATCAGGGATGTTCAGTAAAACCAACGCGGCCGTCATCCTGAACGCTGATTTTCCGAACGTGTGACTGTAAGTCGCGCGAATTGGAAAATTTTTGCTATCTATTGAACGTCATCCCGGACTTGATTCAGACGGACGCTTACAGTGACATTATTGTCGTGGGGCTCTGCCCCACACCCCGGGATATTTGCAAACAAGAATTATATATTTACAGATCGATGTTTGGGAAATTTTCTATATAATAAAATAATGTTCAAACTTATTTGACTTTATTTTATTAATGCTTGTTAAGCAAAGAACAATAAACATTATTGTTTTAGAAATATCCTAAATGAGCCTCCACGAATTTGCAGCAAAAACGGGGGGAAGTTAAATGATTGAGGGATTGGCGGCACATGATTCGAGGCTTTGCCTCGCTAAACTAAACTCAAATCAGCCACACTCATTTTTATACTAATAAATTCAGTACGCTTGTCAAAGTGAAACTCCTTGATATATTCAATGGCTTTATTTGCAGTGTTGGGGAAAAAATATGACGAAAAAAAGTTCTTTTTTCCCTCTGTGTCAATAATATAGGTTTTGCCATCACGTTTACTTACAAAAAGATTTGCACCAACAGCACCAAAATCACGAAATCCCATAGAACCAACGTCAGGCCATACTTGCTGGCCAAGCTCTTCAGTCTTTAGCTTATCTTCTTCAATAAATTCTGCATAAAGTTCAAATCCTTCAAACTCAATTCCTATCGGGTTTTCTCCTCCATTAGACTTGCTACACGGAAGCTTAAAACGAACATTTATTTGATCGATATGCGTAGGGGCCAATAAAAATTTTCTAGGAACAGCTAAATTTTTAAAATTTCTCTTTTTGATTTCTTGTTCCAAATAATTTCTCCCCAGAATACGACTTATTACTTGATTTGATTTCTTTAGCACGGTTAGCGTTTCACCAGAGGGTAGGGTAAGATTATAATACTTGTCTTCTTTGTGCACCAACATCTCTGGCTGGATTAAATGATCTATCATTTGTTTTGCCACTTCTCTTGCATAATCACGCAATTGGCATATGTTGTAAGACCAAAGGGGTGGGTAAAAATAGTTGCTTGCGGATGATAAAATATCTTGCAACTTTTGGTTGGTTTTTAGATGTTCAAACCTTTCTTGCATTCCTAATAAAGCATAAAGTTGATCTACCATTGCATAATTTTGCACTTGATTGGCTATACGGTATAACAGCTCCATAAATTGCTTGCTGTAATCATTCTCCTGTATCATGGGCTCTAGCCCCTTATAGATATTAAGCGCCATGTTTGTTTTTGGTGGGAGTTCTTTGTCGGCAATATAGTTTTCAAGCGCCAAAATCACATTTTTGTTATCGAACATTAAAGCGAGCTCTAAAGCATTGAATCCATCTTTGTCGTCAAGCATTGAATCGGGTTGCTTGTTAAGGACGGCTGAGAGCAATCCAGGTTTAACTTCTGAGTCACAAGTTATCCTCATCAAAATCGTACGTTGTGTTTTATCATCTTTGACCGAATCAACATCAGCATCAGATATCAAAGCAAGCGTTTCTTTGAAAAAATCAACGTCGGTTATTTTAAATTCTTTGTGTAGAGGGTAATCGAGAAGATAATTTTGCATTTCCTTACTCTCTGACAGATATGATGTTAGAAAAAGATCCTTGATTTTAAAATCTGTCTCAGAGTTTTGACTGTAGTTTTTTGCTTCTTTAATAAGTTCTCGCTGGGTACTCAGTCGTTTATTCAAATAACTCTCTTTATCATAGTTGTCATCAACAAAACACCTAAACGATTCAAAATCATTTTTACAAGTACTTGCATAGAATTTTTTAATGAGCAACTGATGTAAATGAGCACTTCGAGCTTATCAGGAAACAGAGGTTTTGAGTTCACGTGAGTTGCCTTAGATGCAACAGAATAATTTTTCCCCTATAACCCAGATATACTTACACCCGTAGTAAAGCATAAAGAGCCCCGAGATACGGCTGATGATCGCTATGCTCCGTTCATTTACTATTTTATGTCCGTAGCTTAAGATTAAGCTTAAGCCCGCACCCCACAAGAGAACACCTGCAACAATAAGTAAGTTTGCAAATAACCCCAACAAGCTGATTTGTCTGCCTTCAGCAATACTGGCTGCAAAAATTCCTGGCCAAAAAACCAAGGCCACAGGGTTGGCAATTGCTAAGTATATTCCCCAAGTGAGACCATTTTGTATTTGACTTTCTGACTTTAAAGAAATGTTATCAACTTTTTGCAAGAGGGTTGTAGCCCCCATGTACAGGAGTAATCCTGCTCCAATCAATCCCAAACCATTAATAAGCAGGGGATAGGCCATAATATGGTATAAACCAAAGTAGGCTCCAAGCAAACAAAGAATGTTCCCAATGGCCCCACCAAGACGAATATTGAAGGCAGCCATAAATCCATTCCTGATCCCACGTTTAATCATCTCAATACTAACGGGACCAATCGGTGCAGCCAGTATAATTCCTAATAACAATTTTTCCAGGAAAAATAATAATTTATTTTCTAACATTATAACAATCCAATAAAGCAAATTTAGTAGTAACCATTCAGTTCCTGCCGGCCGTCATGCCGACCACTCATTTCCTCCAGTCCCGTAGGGGCTGGAACGGTTCAGTACAATATATAGATAATAATTTATTAGTGATATTGCTATACTGAAGCTGAATCAAACTGTTTATTTTTTGGTGCACTCAAAGTGCTCATTTACCTCAAGTAAACTGCGCACTTTAATCTATGCCATAAAATTCAACATTTTGATTCAGCACGGGGTGTGTGACCGCTGGGTAATGTATCCCTAACGATGTCATCCCTGTACAAGCCAGGTATTTCAGCGACAGTTTTTGCTTTTTTGGCAGCAGCATCTTATGCAAGCCATATATCCATGTACAAGGTAAACCTGGTCTTCAGCCAGGCGCTGCGCGACCTTGACATAGATATCTGACTTGCACACCCAAGAGCAGCTGTGCAAAAAAGGCAAAATACCAAAACCTTATGTCTACGCTCGTTCTATGTCATATAGCACAAGAGTTTTGAGTCATCGTAACGAAATTGAGTTGCAGATGCGGTGTTCAGGATGACAGCCGCGTTGGTTTTATTGAATAGAGCCCTGATGCCCCTGCATCATTCATTGACTTTAGTGCCTTAGATGCCGTATATGTTGAATATAATGAAGCTGAATCAAACTGTTGGTTTTCTGATACACTCGAAGTGCTCATTTACCAGTATAAACTGCGCGCTTTTCGTTATCATAAAACTCAATATTTTGATTCAGCACGGGTATATGACTGAATTATTTTAAGAACGATGGAGAAAGATTGTGACAAAGCGTACTTTTCAACCCAGTGAGCTGGTTCGTAAGCGTCGCCATGGCTTTAGAGCGCGTATGAAAACCGTGGGTGGACGTAAAGTAATTTCGAGACGTCGTGCTAAAGGGCGAGCTCGTCTTTCTGCTTAAGCGATTCTGTTTTTTGCTCCGTTTGAAACGCCGTCAAGATTTTGTTCGTCTCGCGCAACAAGGGATGCATTGGGTTACTCCTGGGTTTATCCTCCAGTGTGATAGTGCGCCAAATGATGAGGAGCATGCACGGATAAGAGTTGGTTTTACTGCAAGCCGGCGTATCGGAGGGGCAGTACAGCGCAATCGAGCGAAACGCCGCTTGAGAGCTGTTGCTGATATGGTGCTCTCAGCGAAAGGGGCTCCAGGCCTTGATTATGTGTTGGTTGCGCGCGGTAAGGTGTTGACAAAAGATTTTCAGCGGTTAAAACAAGACTTAAGGTGGGCACTCAATAAACTTCATGGGGGTAAACTTCACGAGAGAAAAGAGTCGTAGATGATTAAAGGGTTGATACGTATTTATCAAATTTGTATTTCTCCATACCTGCGCTCGACGTGTCGCTATCTGCCGACGTGCTCGGAGTATGCCTATCAAAGTATTGAGCGGTTTGGTGTGTTCAAGGGGGGCTGGCTAGCTTGCAAGCGTATTGGGCGCTGTCATCCTTTTGCGGGCTTTGGGCTGGATCCAGTGCCTGAACAATTAGATCCCGAACGATTAGATAAAGCAACGAGTGGTGATGAATGATGAATCCGACTGACGACCAAAAGAATATGCTGTATTTTGTGATCCTCATTTTTGGGGTTATGTTTGCCTGGCAGTATTTTTTTGATGTACCGCAAACGCCGACCATCCAGACAACTGAACAGCAGAGTACCGTTACTCCCAGCTTGCCTTCCGAACTTGCCACCCTTGAGGCAATTCCTCAAATAAAATCGCGCACAGAGGCCTTAGCGGTCACGCCACGCCTTAAGATCAAGACTGCACGGCTCAAGGGGTCCATCAACCTAAAGGGGGCTCGAATTGATGATTTAATGCTATTGGATTATCGGGAAGGTACTCAACCGGATAGCCCGCATATTGTCCTATTTTCACCTGAGCACACGGCAGATCCTTATGGAGCTCGCTTTGGTTGGGTGGCCGGCTCTGAATCTATTAAAGTTCCCGATGCCAACTCTATTTGGTCAGCTGATGTGAGCAAAATCACCGATAATAATCAAGCAGCAACTTTGACCTGGGATAATGGCGCCGGGGTACAGTTTGTGCAAGAAGTTTCCGTTGATGCAAACTATCTATTTTCTGTCAAACAGAAGGTCATCAATAAGACCTCAGTGCCTCTCAAACTGCTGTCCTATGGACGCATTACCCGTATCGGTACGCCCAAAACAGCTGGTTATATGGTTTTGCACGAAGGTCCTATTGGATTTATTGATGATCACCTAGAAGAGTATGACTACGGTGATTTGACCGACAAAAAAGAGATGCGGTTTAAAGGGCAGGGGGGTTGGATCGGCTTTACCGATAAGTATTGGCTCTCGGCGTTCATCCCCGATCAGCAACAAAATTTTGAATTCTTTTTCCAGGGACAAACCGCAGGCCAGTTGAATCATTATGTTGCCGGTTATTACGGGCAGCTTAAAGAGATTGCTCCAGGTGAAGCGATGGAGGTCACGCACAATCTTTTTTCTGGCGCTAAAGTTTTAGACATACTGGATGCTTATGAGGAAAAGCTTGGCGTGCATCATTTTGATAAGGCAGTCGATTTTGGCTGGTTTTACATCATCACCAAGCCATTGTTTTATGTGCTGGATTATACTTACCGTTGGGTTGGTAACTTTGGCGTGGCGATTTTGATTTTGACCGTGTTACTAAAGTTGTTGTTTTTCCCACTGGCCAATAAGTCCTATCGTTCTATGGGCAAGATGAAACAGCTGCAACCCAAGATGGAAAAGCTCAAAGAGCGCTATGCTGATGACAAGATGAAGTTGAATCAGGAGTTAATGGCGTTCTACAAAAAAGAGAAGGTCAATCCTATGGCTGGTTGTTTGCCGATGATCATTCAAATTCCTGTGTTTTTTGCCCTGTATAAGGTGTTGTTTGTTAGCATTGAGATGCGGCATGCGCCGTTTTTTGGCTGGATTCATGATTTGTCGGCACCTGACCCAACGACCTTCTTTAATCTGTTCGGAGTGATTCCTTGGGATCCCCCTAGCTTCTTGATGATTGGCGCTTGGCCAATTATTATGGGTGCGACCATGTTGATTCAACAAAAGCTAAATCCAGCTCCGGCTGACCCTATTCAAGCCAAGATGTTTTTGCTCATGCCAATTATGTTTACGGTCATGCTGGCGCAATTTCCGGTTGGCCTGGTTATTTATTGGTCCTGGAGCAACGTGCTGTCCATAGGACAGCAATGGGTGATGATGCGCTCGGTTAAAAAGGCAAGTTAGGTTTGATGGATCAAAAAGCACCAGAAGAGGATCAAGCAGGAGAGTTTACAGCCTACAGCCGGTGGCTTTTCTCTCAACATTGCCAGTTCATAATGGGGGTTGCCAAAGAGGAGCAGTTACCAGCCTCCGAATTGCCAGAAGTTGCCTTTGCCGGTCGCTCTAATGTCGGAAAGTCCAGTTTGCTAAATACTTTGGTTGGCAGAAAACAGTTGGCTCGAACTTCAAAAACGCCAGGGCGTACTCAGCAGATTAACTTTTTTGATCTGGCGGGACAGGGATTTTTGGTGGACCTGCCGGGGTATGGCTACGCGAAGGCGTCAAAATCAAACATTACCTCCTGGACAAGGTTGATTTATCGTTATTTACAAGGGCGAGTGCCCTTAAAACGTGTTTTTGTTTTGATTGACAGTAGGCACGGCCTTAAAAAGGTTGATCGCGAGATTTTTGAATTGTTGGATAGTGCAGCTGTTCCTTACCAAATTGTTCTGACCAAACGGGATAAAATTTCAAGTCTCCAGCTTGAGCAATTACAGAGTGAGATAGCCAAACAGCTCAAGCCACATCCCGCCGCATTTCCTGTTGTGCTTAGCACCAGCTCGTTTAAGAAACTAGGAGTAGGGGAGCTGCGTGAGGTAGTTGCCGAGTTAATTCCCAAACACAGTGGTTGATTGCAGCCACAACTCAAGATAGTATGACTTCGTGCCCGCTTGGTGGAAGTGGTAGACACAGCAGACTTAAAATCTGCCGGCTTAAACGCCGTGCTGGTTCGAGTCCGGCAGCGGGCACCAATAAAATAAAGGGTTTGATAGAGATTGTGATTTTTTATAGTAAGGCTTCAAAAGTCAATTGTCAGCAAATGGTGAGATTTTGATTGAAATCCTAGAAGAAGGCACCGAAGTTAGAAAGGTGTGAGGTGTGAGGTGTGAGGTGTGAGGTGTGCGTCAAACGTAATTTCTCAACCGGAGCCCGAGACTTTTTTCGTTTGCAGAGCAAAAGGCTTTTCATTTTTTAGAGAGATCGATAAAAAGCGCTCAAAGACTGGAATTGATGAATATCCGATTGAGCAATTACCGCATATTGTGCGGTGATACACCTTGATGTTGCGGTGAATAAATGCTAGAATCACCTTAAAATATGCGGTGATTAACATGTGGATACACGAACATCAACATTGGCCAAACTTTACATGGGATGCTGAAGCTCTTGCTTCCGCCAAGGACATTTATACTTGGCCAAATGGAAAGTCTTGGCTTTGAATTAAAGCGAGAGGCTAACCTCAACACCCTGACTAATGATATCGTAAAATCTTCTGCTATTGAAGGTGAGAACCTCAATACAAAGGAAGTGCGCTCATCCATCATAGCTCGTAGATTAGGTATCGACATAGCCGGGATCATACCAGCCAGCCGAGCTGTTGAGGGTATTGTTGAAATGATGCTAGATGCCACACAACGCTTTTCAAAGCCCCTAACAAAAGATAGATTATTTGACTGGCATGCAGCTTTATTTCCAACAGGACGAAAATGCAGGAGTCTAAAAGTTCGATAATCATTATTATGGAAAATAATGTTAGTTCAGGATACCTGGCGGGATGACACGTTGGAGTGTAACCCCAATTTGAACCATGCCCGTTTTTCTGCATTTTTCCTGGATTTTTTGACCACTCCACGCTACAGATAGGGTATATATTTTTCAGCCCTCTTAGTAAAGGTTTGATTGTTTCTTATGCTGCACACGACCGTACTCCCCTCTTCCACAATACCCACTTGGAATCAACAGCTCCAGGGCGGCCTTTGGAAAATCGCCTCTTGTGCGTGTTTTGCTGGTATAAACGGAATCATCCGCTATCTCCAGGGTGGCAGCCCGTCTCCCATCGATATTACTCTTCCTGTTTGCATGATCATGTTTTTTCAAAATCTCTTTGCAACTGGGTTTATGGTACCTGTTCTTTTGAATCATTGGAAAGATTTAAGGCGCACACAGTATCCCGGTTTACATTTGACTCGAGTAGTGATAGCGGTTACTGGAATTAGTTTATGGTACCTAGGTCTTTATTATCTTCCACTTGCAAAAGCAGTGGCTCTTATGTTTACTGGTCCTATCTTTACTATTATTGGCGCGCAAATTTGGCTAGGTGAGCACATCGACCGCAACCGATTTATGGCCATTTCCATAAGCTTTGTCGGAGCATTTGTAATCTTAAGGCCGGATGAGATGCTATTTGCAACTAGCAACTCAGGTTTGGGGCTAGCACCCTTATTACCATTGATGGCAGCTATTGCCTTTGCTGCTTCCAAGCTGTGCACACGCCGATTGGGCCGCTATGGTGAGTCTCCCGGGTCCTTGACCTTTTACCTATTAGTTTTGATGGTTCCAGTATCTTTGGTGCCTGCATTGATATACTGGCAAACTCCTAGCTTGCAACATTTGCCCTGGCTGATCTTGATGGGAGCTCTGGCAACTGGTGCTCACTACTGTCTAAGCAAATCCCTTTCCATTGGCGAAGTCAGTTTTGTAATGCCCTTTGGGTTTTCAAAATTGTTACTCAGTGCACTCGTGGGATACATAGCCTTTGGTGAGTTCTCCAGTAGCTGGTCCATGTGGTTTGGCGCCTGTATTATTTTCTCGAGTGTTTTACTGCTGACGCGTCAACCGCACTCTCGACCTCAACCTCAACCTCTTTTGAAAAAGGCTTGAAAACATGCCTAAAATAACCCTCTCGTTTGCTGCCGACCATGCTGGTTTTGAAATGAAACAAGCACTCATTGTGTATAGCAAAAGCCTGGATTGCAAAATCATTGACCACGGCACCCACTCCACAGATGCAGTGGATTATCCAGATTATGTACCGCCTGTAGTAGGCGATATACTTGAAGGGCGTGCGACCTTTGGCGTGTTGATTTGCGGCAGCGGTATTGGAATGGACATTGCCGCCAACCGTCATGCTGGAATTCGTTCAGCCCTGTGCCACAACGATAAACTGGCAGAAATGGCACGCTGTCATAACGATGCAAACATCTTATGTTTGGGGGGCCGCTTTATTACAACTGAGACAGGCAAGAATTGCTTGAAGCGTTTTATTGCAACTGCTTTTGAAGCTGGCGGCCGACATGAGCGCAGAGTGGAGCAATTGGGATAGGTGTTCAGCGACAATTAGAATTGCGCATCAACGACAATTAAAATTGCGGATTGTGTCGTTTGCGCCACACTTCTAATTGTCGCTGAACAGCAACCCAATTCCGCGCCATGCGTGGCATAGACACCTCAAAATTTTAATTTGCCTACCTGGATTATCGGGGAACCAATAGGAATGGCAGGCTTTGACACTCCATCCTGGATCTTAAAGGTATGGCCCAATCGTGAACCAATTCAACAAATGACTCCGAATGTTTTCAACGCTAAGCTTGATAGATTACTGGATCTACACTGCCTATAATCTGCTACTGGTACTTTTGGAGGCGTTTCACACAAAACCCCTTTCTGAAACTTTGAACATTTGAGCACCTACCTTCCTGGTGAAGATACCTCAATCTTTACGGGACGGCAACAGATGCGACAGAACCCGTTTGGCAACTTGGCTATAGCACAGGCCACGAACCAGTGTCTGAAAAGCAACGATGAGTTCAAAATGCCACGAAGTTGCGTTCAGGGCTGTACATCTTTTGCCACGCTTGCTAGTCTGCCTACAATTTTGTGCAATCCATTCATTTTACAACTAGAGGGTTTAAGATTATGCATATATCACCGGAGTCGACTGGCGTTGTCCATTTCATCGGCATTGGTGGTATTGGTATGAGTGGGATTGCTGAAATTCTACACAAGTCTGGCTATAAGGTTCGTGGAAGTGACTTGCATGACAACGCCAACGTCAAACGCTTGCGCGCGCAAGGTGTTCCTATCTTTATCGGACAAAAGGCCGAGCAAATGGCAGATGCTGCTGTGGTTGTCGTGTCGACCGCTGTTCCCGCAAATAATCCAGAATTAATTGCATCGCGAACGTTGAATCTTCCGGTTGTACATCGTTCAGAGATGTTGGCTGAAATCATGCGGCTTAAGCCTTCGATAGCCATTGCTGGAAGTCACGGTAAGACGACAACAACGTCGTTACTTGCACATGTAATGGATGTGGCAGGCTGGGATCCAACAGTGGTAAGTGGTGGCATTATCAATACCTATGGGACCAATGCTCGACTTGGGTCTGGTAGGTGGGCGCTCGTTGAAGCCGATGAATCAGATGGCAGCTTTGTTAAACTGCCGGCAACGATTTCTGTCATTACCGGTATTGATCTCGAGCACATGGATCACTATCACTCAGCCGATAAACTTTATGACTCGTTTGTCACCTTCTTGCGTAATTTGCCTTTTTATGGTCTTGGAATTTTGTGTGTGGATCATCCAGCGGTGTGTGAACTGTCTCAGCATGTAACCGATCGGCGGCTTGTAACTTATGGTTTGACAATCGGCGCTGAAGTTTTTGCTGTCAATGTTGGGATCACGTCGAGTGTTTCAACTTTTGATTTGCAGTTGTCAGGCCGAGCAACCAACTTAAAGGGGGTGCAAAACCAAAAGTCAGATTTCTTTGCTGGTTTTACGGTTCCCTTGCTAGGCGAACACAATATTCAAAATGCGCTGGCAACGATAACTGTTGCGCTAGAGTTGGGTATTCAGCCTGATACCATTCGCCAAAGCCTGGCCTCTTTTGAAGGTGTGCGGCGGCGTTTTACACAAGTTGGAGAAGCTGGAGGCCTGAGCGTCATTGATGACTACGCGCATCATCCCGTAGAAATCGCATGTACCTTGAAGGCCGCGCAAGTTGCAGCTACCGGAAATGTGATTGCAGTGATGCAACCACATCGTTATTCTCGCTTGCAACATTTGTTTAATGATTTTTGTTGTTGCTTTTCGCACGCTGATCATGTGATCGTGGCTCCGGTTTATGCAGCGGGAGAATCGCCAATTGAAGGATATGACCATAACAGTCTTGCCGAGGGAATCACCAAAACTGGGCACAAATCAGTGAGAACGCTTGACGATCCAACAAAGCTTGCAGAGGTGGTGGCAGGTCTTGGTCAGTCGGGTGACTACGTCGTTTGTATGGGGGCAGGTTCTGTGACACAGTGGGCCCATGCATTGCCAAAAGAATTACTAAAAGATCGCAAAATTGCCAGTTGGCAAGAGGCGATTTAATAGATACTGAAAGGATAAATATAGTGGGTGAATTAATTCAAAGACTTCCAAAGGTTCGTGGTCGGTACTCACAAGATGTTTCCCTCGATAAACTGACCTGGTTTAGGGTCGGGGGACCTGCTGAAGTTATCTATAAACCAGCTGATATTGAAGATCTGTGTTTGTTTTTAAAGGAAAAACCCAAAGACGTCCCCTTTCAGGTAATTGGGGTGGGTTCCAATTTAATTGTCCGGGATGGTGGAATTCCTGGGGTGACCATCCGTTTGGGAAAAGGCTTTAATTCCCTTGTGCTTGATGGAGAGACCGTTGATGTAGGTGCTGGCGTCTTAGATCGTAATGTGGCTTTTGCAACCCGAGACGCTGGCCTAAGTGAGCTTGAGTTTCTCTGCGGCATTCCCGGAGGTATCGGGGGTGCTTTGCGTATGAATGCCGGTTGTTATGGCCGGGAAATGCAAGATGTATTGGTGTCGGCTTTAATCGTTGATGAATTGGGTAAAATTAGGCGTTTGAGCGCCCAAGACTGTGAACTAAGCTATCGACATTGCGGGCTACCAACTGATTGGGTATTTGTAGCCGCGCGCTTGCAGGCCAAGCACAGTACGGTGGAAGAAGTTGATCAACGCATCAATGATTTGCTAGCAGACCGAGAGAAAACGCAGCCGATAAAGGCACGCACGGGCGGGTGCACTTTTGCCAATGCGCCCGATGAAAAGGCGTGGCAGTTGATTGATCGAGCGGGGTGTCGTGGTATGCAGGTAGGGGGAGCTCAAGTTTCCCAGCAGCATTGTAACTTTTTGATCAACACTGGCAGCGCTACCGCCCATGATTTAGAAACTCTTGGCGAGCAAGTGCGCACAAAGGTTAAGCAAGAGACAGGTGTTGAGTTGTGTTGGGAGATCCAGCGTGTGGGGCAACTACCAGAGCCTACAAAAAAGGCGCGGGCTGCTTGATTTTAGTATTGCAGTATGGCACGAAAAACAAATTCGCGTAAGGCCACCCGTGGCAGAAAAGTGAGCCGAGGCCACTTAAGGATCCTCGAGCTTTGGCAGGGGATTTATCGCTACCGCGTGTTGTTTGTCCTTGTTATTTTCATCTTTATTCCAGCGCTGTTGGGATACTTAGGTTACATCAATCAAATGACTCCCCAGATCCAGCGCGGTGTTCAGGCACGGTTGGCAAAGGTGGGTTTTGCCGTAAAAGACATTATGGTTGAAGGCCGGATTCAGACAAGCGTGGATGATTTGCTAAAAGTGATTAAAGTGCGGCGGGGGGATTGTTTGTTTGCATGTGATCCTTATATGGTGCAGGCTGCGCTCAAGGATTTGCCCTGGATTCAGTCAGCGACCATCGAGCGCCGTTGGCCCGATATTATTTACGTTCGGCTCGTGGAGCACACTCCTTTAGCGTTGTGGCAAAATCAGGGCAAATTCTACCTGGTGGATCAATCTGGAGAGGTGATCCACACCGTGCTGCCGAAAGACTATCGGCACTTGCCTGTGATTGTTGGCAAAGGAGCCCCTCAGCATTTTGCCTCGCTCTTGGCTATTTTAGATCAAGCACCTGGTTTGTCAGGCAAGATGAAGGCAGCGGTCTTAATCAGTGAGCGTCGCTGGGATCTTATATTAGATGGCCTAAGGGTTAAGTTGCCACAAAAGGACGTACTGCGCGCAGTCAAGCAACTAGTGCAAATGGAGCAAGATCACCAATTGAGCCGCCGCAATGTCACCACGATTGATTTACGCTTGCCAGATCGGTCGTTTTTGTACGTTACTCAAAATTCAGAAACCAGAATTCAGAAATGAGAAATCAGCAAGGCAGTGCTGCGCTGAACACAAACGTTGCTTTTAGAACTAAACCTTGAAAAGGATTAGCTTCTAAAAGCTTACGATTTGGGATCCCATTATTTTTTACTCAAAGTCAATCTTCTCTATGCGTTCCTCTAGTTTTGCAATTCTTTTTAGAGCAACTTTGATTTTGGGATCTAAGTTTTCAATTAGGTCTTTTGCTTTCAAGTATCGAGGATTTTTGATTTCTGATGGCTTTGTTCCAAACCTAGCTAGGTTTGTTTCAAAACTGGCTACAGTATTTCGAGATTGTTTTATTTTTTCATATAATTCAGATGTAATTTCTTCATCAACAATTCTGGCTATTTCGGCTTGATCTTTAGCTTTTTGCTGTCGCAGTCTTTTGATTTTTTCTGCTCGCTGTTCCAATTGCTTTTCGGCATCTTTTTTGGCTTTGTCAGCTGCCCGTGATTCTTGGTAGCTTCTCTCCTGTTGCCTTTTGAGCTCAGCATCCCGTCGCGATTGCTCCGTTTGCTTTGAAAGAGCAATTGCAAGTTGTATTTCGTCATTTTCTTCCTGCATCTCTCTGGATTCCAACAGTGCTATCTGAAATTCAATATCTTCTTGATCTGCGGATTCTTGGTATGCGGCTTCTTGGTATGCAGCTTCCTGCACTGCTCTACGCGCTTCTTCTTCCGCATATGTTCTTCGAGATTCTTCAATCGTCCGTTGTATATCGTTTGCGCCGTCATACGGATCATCTAAAAACCCTCTTCCTAGGTAGGGCGTTGCCGGATCTAAGTGGTAATTTTGCCTGTTACTGGGTTGAGGAGTTGTATTTGTTTCACTCATCAATGGTTGAGGAAGGTGTCGTATCCTACGACCGTTTATAGAAATCTGAGAACGATATACTTGGTTCGTCCTTTTTAATCGTACCATGTACTCCCTTATGCTTGAGCGATTTTTGTTAGGTATTTTAATATCGCCGCCCATCGGTAGGTAAAGATCTGGTAGATCTTTAGTGGAACCTGGAGTGTTATCACGATAGATGAGCTTTGCACTTTCAGAATAAACCTTGCTTCCCTTCAGGCGCAGCGTTGTGGCTGATACATCAATACCCCCACTCATGAATTTTAGCTGGATTCCCTCAGCGATGAATTTGCCAAAATCAAACTTTGTCCTACCAGCTGTGTTGCCCCGTGCGAAAGAAAGCGTGTTAACGTTAGCAGAGGTGTACTTTGATATTAAACCGCCTTTTAACAGAACGTCGGCATTTTCCGTATTTATGGTCAAATCTTCAATACGAAGGTTGTCTTTTGCAGACTCTATTTCCAATTCGCCTTGGCGATTTACTTGAAAGTCCAGACCTATGCTGGAATTGCATTTTGTTCCAGTAGTTAAACCTTCATCAAAAATCACTTTTTTTGTTCTATCGTGAATAATTTTTGCATAGAAGATTTTGGTGCTTTGTAGTTCTTCAAAGTCCTCTACGCAATTGATTGCCACACTATAGTGGCCCATAGACACAGATGGAATACCTATGATTGCGGTTAATCCTAGCAACAATCCATAAGATATCAATCGATTTTTAAAAAATAATAACATCACCAATTCTCCAAATTTAACCAATTAGATAATAAAAATATAATTTTCTCTGTTTTGAGTAACACATGTCTCTTGAAAAAGCAAGAACATACTGCAAACAACACTAAACAACACTGGGACTATCATCGGGGGGAGCTTAAAAAAACAAAGCCGTTGCAACCGTGGGCCTAAAAATATCCGCGCGTGGCCTGCTCAGCAGGTGGGTGCCGTATGCTCAAGCCCAAGGGCAAGAGCAGGGACCGCTCCCTTTCGGATGTCATCGCCCCCGGGATAGATAGCCATCACGAGTTGCACAGCCTGTAGCATAATAGAAGAGTTTGCAGGGTTTTGCAAGGAACTATCTTGCAAACATTCCAATGCCAAGGAAAATGAAAACAAAGATCATTATGAAAGGAATAATTAAAATCAATCCGGCAAGCAGTATATTACCAAAGGCTTTCCAGCCCGAAAACCCTTGCACTTGGCCCAGGGCCTGGCATAAGAGGATGAATGAGGTGATTTCTGCAAAAAAGATGATGATGGCAAAACCCCAAATATTGTAAGCCAGATCCATATTTTCGGCAGCTCTATACTGCGGGCTGACAAAAAGACCTTGTCCAAAGACCAGCATCATTGGTCCCCAAAGAGCAAGCACCCAAATCGTGGGAATCTTTGCCCAGGCAATAGCAGCTCGAATGTTTTCGTGAGTTCCTTGGCCGCCAATCCAGCGTCCTGTCCAGCCAATCAACCATCCCGAAAGATATAGGCCAATGAGACCAAGGATAGGGCCAGTAATTGCAGCAATTAGCAAAATACTTGTCCAGTGCATATGATCACCAAAATTTTTGTCAACCGCTCGATCCAAAACCTGGAAAATACCATCAAGAGCTACCAGGAGTAGGATCCAGCGTGTGGGATCGGTTTCAATAACTTGTTGGATGGTTGCCCGAGGTTTTATCCACATAGAAAACCAGGGATTGAGTCGTTGAGTAGCCTCAGTAGTCGTCACTACATCGATATTCATTGCTAAAGCCTTTTTCATTATATTTGGTTGTCATTGTAAAACAAATAAATTAACAGCAAGTTACATAACCTGAGTTTTGGATAAGAACCAAGTATTTTGATTACCGTCAGCCAACCACTGATGAACGCATAGGCCTATGCAAACATAGGGGCTATTTTTTTAAAAATTTACCAATAAAATCAACATCATAACTCAGCGAATTGATTAAAAGATTTATCAATCATGAACAACGGAGCGCGCAATGGTGGAGAGAGCATCGAGGCAATGAGAAGTGCCCGTATCTGCAACATCCACCTTTAATGAAACTGAAACATCAACAAAGGAGGAAAAAATGCACCCATAATCAAAACTTAAACAAAAGATTGCAGCCATTGTCCGACAAAATAGGCGATGGCTGCGGCAGTCCCTCCCATCAGGAGGGTCTGCACTCCTGATCTGAGGTACGAATGCCCGATAACCCAACCTTTCAATAATCCAATGCTCATGAAAGCAATACCAGCAATCACACAACTGACCCAAAAGACCTTCTCTGAGGCAAGAGCAAACAAGAAAGGCAATAGCGGCAAAAACCCAATCACCAAAAAAGCTAGAAAGGTTGCAAGCGCTGCTCCCAAAGGCGTTGCTTCCAATTTTTTATCCTTGGCACCTAAATCGTGCCGGCTTTTGGTAGCTTCAAAATTGCTCACTGCCATCGAAAAACCATCAGCTAGTAAATTGGCAATGCCCAGAATAAGGGCAACACTCCCTGAAAAACCAGCGCCTGTGGCAGCTGCTACAATAGCAAAAGTGGTCACACATCCATCGATGCCGCCTAAAATGACATCTGCCAGATAAGTCTGCCTGTATGGTGTTATCATTTGGATACTCCTTTTTTCGGCCAGAGTTGCACAACAGATGGTTTAATAACCATAGCACAAAGTCCAATCACACCAATCATATTAACCAAGAACATCAAATTGGCGGAAATATCAGCAAGCATCCACGCCAAAGATCCATGCACATAAAGCCCAATGGGGATTACTAGGATAAAAATTATTTGGAACAAGTGAATATACCGCCTACCAAAGAGGTATTCGATCGCCTTATCAGCGCAAAAAGACCACGTCAAAATAGTGGTAAAGGCAAAAAAGAACAAGGTAATGCTGACGATGTGCCCGGCAGCACTGGCACCCAAACCAATCTTAAAGGCTTCGATACACGTACGAGTGCTTTGCAGACAATGATCTTGCCATGCTCCTGTAACCAGCAACACGGTTCCAGTCATCGTGCAGACAACCATCACAATGATCGGTGATAAAATACTCACCAAGCCCTGCACCACTCGGTTATC
>JBDLIP010000034.1 GCA_039714795.1 Pseudomonadota bacterium
AACTCCCTTATTTTTAAACGCAGATCCGCACATAACAGGCACAAAAACACCTTTAAGAGTTCCTTTGCGAATACAACGATCGAGTGTCTCAACATCAGGCTCTTGACCGCCAAGGTACGCCTCTAGCGCATCATCATCCTGCTCAACTGCCAACTCAATCAACTGAGCTCGGTATTCTTGCGCCTTGTCCTGCAAGTCACTTGGAATATCTTTATAAACAAATTCGGCTCCCAAGGACTCATCATTCCAAACAATGGCCTTTTGCATGATAAGGTCAACAACTCCAACAAATTCACTCTCACTACCAATGGGTAACTGCAAGACAAGTGGGGTTGCCCCCAATCTATCAACAATCATATCAACGCACCGATAGAAATCAGCGCCAATGCGGTCCATCTTGTTGATAAAACAAATTCTAGGCACATTATAGCGATCTGCCTGGCGCCAAACAGTTTCCGATTGTGGCTCAACCCCTGCTACACTATCAAAAACAGCAACGGCACCATCCAAAACACGCAAAGACCGTTCCACCTCAATAGTAAAATCAACGTGACCTGGTGTGTCGATAATGTTGATCCGACGATCATCCCAAAAACAAGTCGTTGCCGCAGATGTAATCGTGATCCCACGCTCTTGCTCTTGTTCCATCCAATCCATGGTTGCAGCGCCTTCGTGCACTTCACCAATCTTGTAAGAGCGTCCCGTATAATACAATATACGTTCTGTCGTCGTTGTCTTACCCGCATCAATGTGGGCCATAATTCCGATATTACGATAATCTTTTAAGGGTGTATTCTTTGTCATCTCAAAAACCTAATTACCATCTAAAGTGCGCAAAAGCCTTGTTTGACTCAGCCATACGGTGAGTCTCTTCACGCTTTTTAACTGCTGCACCTTTGTTATCCGAGGCGTCCATCAATTCACCCGCCAAGCGTGCCTTCATCGTCCGCTCACCACGCTTGCGTGCCATATCAATCAGCCATCGAATCGCCAACGCCTGCGCACGCTCAGTGCGAACCTCCATCGGCACTTGATAAGTTGCTCCTCCGACACGACGAGAACGCACTTCAAGATGCGGACGCACATTTTCAAGAGCCGTACGAAATGTCTCTAGAGGATCAGCGCCAGTTTTATTACGAATTTCGTCCAAAGCACTGTAAGCAATGCCCTCGGAAACTGACTTTTTTCCAGCTAGCATCATACAGTTAATAAACTTTGCAACAACTAAGTCCCCATACTTGGGGTCTGGCAAAATCTCTCTCTTTTCAGCGACATGACGACGTGACATTAATAATAGATCTCCTATTTTGGCTTCTTAGCACCGTACTTCGAACGGCCCTGACGACGATCCGAAACACCTTGCGTGTCCAAAGTTCCACGAACAATATGGTAACGCACACCTGGCAAATCAGGCACACGACCTCCACGAATTAAAACCACAGAGTGTTCCTGCAAATTATGCCCTTCACCAGGAATATAAGCAGTTACTTCATACCCATTGGTTAAACGTACACGAGCAATCTTACGCAACGCCGAGTTTGGCTTTCTCGGTGTCGTCGTACTTACACGTGTACAAACTCCACGCTTTTGAGGACACTGCGCAAGTGCAGGCACCTTGCTACGCAACGTTTGAGAACGCCTAGGCTTTCGAATCAATTGGCTTATCGTGGGCATTTACCCTAATCCTTCATCATTTTCTTTGCCTATACCTGAACTATTTAAAGCCCTGGGCTTATCAAAATCCTTGTCCCTGTCTTGACCAAGAACCGCTCGCGCATATTCCGTTCGCGATCCCGAGTCGGTGCTCGGGACAAGTTTCCTACCCAGATCCTAGATTATCGCAGGCATAAACATAAAATCTAACGCCGCACCCCATTAAGAAAGGCAACGACAACTATCGCTCAGCCTCACACAACCTCCCTATCCCTAAGAAGCCTCGGAGACAAAACTAAATCATGAAAAGCATACTATCCAGAAAGGCTGTAAAAGTCAATGGCTTCCCGCTAACTTTTCAGGGCTGACGCATCAAAATTCGACCCCAACTGCCATTATCCCGAACGTTAGCTTTGAAACTCAAGTCTGGCAAGACTTGAGAAATCAAAGCTGTGCTATCCGGGATCCAATTTTTTGCCTTACCCGAGAAAAAATTGGTTCCCGGCCCGCAGTTTACAGTTTACATTGATAAATGAGCAATTTGAGCGTATCAAAAAACAGAGGTTTTCATTTTTCTTCAGTATAATCACACACTCACCTGGCTAATTCAAGTCGCAACAGCGCATACATTTGCTTGGCTGCCTCTTTCTCAGCACGTTCCATGGATTTGTAACTTGAAGCTTCACGGCGCAAATCATCCACCGTAACGGCAACCTCGTAGTGCCCTGGAAAAGCAAAATATTGCGGCTCAGGGTATCGCTTGTGCACGCACAACTTTGCTAAAGCTTTCTTGGCCTGACCCAAGGGGATATCTTCTCCCGTTAGCTTATGATACATGCTCCACGCTGCGGCCTTTTGCACGTTTTTAAATTCATAAGCGTCAGCTGAGCCAACACCTTCTATGGTCACCATTGCAATCGTGCCATCTGGATCAGTCTGAGAAATAACTGAGTAACTCGGCGGGCTTTTCTCGAGGGCAACACACAACTCTTCAAGTTTTTCTTTGGCTCGCTCAAAACCAATAACCTGCGGGAACTGTTCTTTCTCCCTCGGTTGATTATTGGGGTCCCACTCTCGATCTGGATCAATGAAGCTTTTATACCACTGGTTATCTTGCAAAATGGTCATTAATATCTCCGTCTAAATTTAATATTTGCCAATTTTTATATACCCGCGCTGAATCAAAACGTTGATTTTTATGACTACAAGAGGCTCGCAGTTCACATTGGGTAAATGAGCACTCTGAGTGCATCAGAAAACCAACAGTTTGACTCAGCTTTGGTATAACATTACCAATTTATTGCAAAGTAAACAAGAAAATCCGTATCTTCATTCCCTTGGATACACTTCTTTCAGAAAGAAACCAGTAATCGTCGCTAAAATCAACGACAAAGGCACAGCAATTAGAGCAATCAGATAATCCGCTTCACGATAGACGGGCGCACCATCAAGTAAGGTCCCATCCCAAGAAAGATCCAGTAGCCAGCCAATGACTGGCTGAAAGATAATGCCTGAGAGCATGCAAGCCATGTTGTGTACTCCGCTGGCGGTGCCAGAAAGGTAGTCAGCGTTAATGGCCACCACACACGCAAAGGCATAAAATTGCACCGTTGCAAAGAGCCCCGCAGCAAGGAATAAAATATCTAAAAGGCGAAACGTTATAAAGCCAGGCAGCATTATGACCGGTTTCATAACATCAACAGGGGCATAAATTGAAATCAAAAACATTAAACCAGATAGAAAGGCCCCTGCCAACAACACAGGCTTGTATCTTTTGACTTGAGCCAAAACCCAAGCACCCAAAGGACCACCCACTCCCACACCGATGTATATTTGCGAAACAAATCCTGCAGCTTTGACCTCATCTAATCCATAAGTATGCATCATATAAGGCACACCCCAAAGGTCTACAAATCCGGAAAGGGGTATATACATGAGGCATCCATACAAACCATAAAGATACGTCTGTGGCTTTTGCAAAATTATGATCAGTGACTCAAGAATAGTGACTCTTGGTTGTTCTTGAACTGTTATCTCGGTCTTATCACGGACAAACATCCAAGCCATCACCGCAACGACAAAACCCGCAAGCGCTAAAACAAGGATGGCCCCACGCCAACCATAAACGCTGACCAGGGATGCAAAGGGTGCCCCACCAACCGCACCACCAAAGGGCCCCATCAACATCGTCCAGCCAATCAGTGTTGGTAACACCCGCGGTGAAAACCAAACAGAAGCGGATTTAACGCAAGACAACAAACCAATAGAGGAACCAACTCCCATAAAAAATCGCCCAATTCCCATGACAATTAAGCTGTCACTTGAGGCAAAAAGCAAGCATCCACCAACACATAACAAAGAAGCAATAGCAAGTGGATAGCGAACCCCAATGCGGTCCAATATGATCCCCACAGCGATCTGCATACCGGTATAGCCAGCATAATACGTAGAGGCGAGCATTCCCATAGAACACGCTTGGATAGACAAATCCTGCATGATTTGCGCCGCAGTTACGCTGGGAGAAACTCGGATGATGAATTGGTAGAAATAGAAAAAAGATGTGGTACCCCAAATCAATAGAGGAAAGCTAAAACGCAGCTTAATCGAGTCGTCACGCATAAGGCTCTATCCCCTGCTCTTTGGCAATTCTTTGGGATAAAGCTCTTTGACCATTAGAATAACCAGAGCAGCAAACACCAGAGACAATGGAATACTGGACAACGCAAAGAAATAATCGGCTTCACTATAGACCGGCGCACTATTTTCCACGGTCCCGTCCCAGGCCCACTCCAACAATTTACCAATGAGAGGTTGAAAAATAATGCCACTCATCATACAGGCCATGTTATGCACACCGCTGGCTGTGCCACTGATACTTTGTGGATTGATCGCACACACACACGCAAAGGCTGCAAACTGAACACTGGCAAAAACTCCAGTTGTTAAAAACATCAAATCAATGAGGCTAAGCGTAACTCCTGCCGGTAAATTCAAAAGCGGATAAAAAGCTGGAACTGGCACATAAATAATAAGGGAAAACATCAGACCGGTCATAATCGCTCCCCAAAACAACAGTTTTTTGTAGCTTTGAACGGAAGCCAATACCCATGCCGATAACGGTCCTCCAATCCCAATACCTACATAAAACAAGGATACCGAGCCTGCTGCCGTCACCTTATCAACGTGGTAAGTCGCTTCAATATAAGGTGCCCCCCAAAGATCCGCAAAACCAGCAAGGGGTACATACATCAACCCCCCATACAAGCCAAACAAATAGGTTTGCGGATTCTTTAAAATAACGATAATGGCCTCAAAAATAGAAAAGGATGTTTGCTTTATCTTGCGAACTTGAATTTGTGGGTGATCGCGCACAAAAAGCCAAGACAGAAGTGCCACAAACAATCCTGACACTGCAATCAACAGCACTGCATTCCGCCACCCTTGAGCGATCACGAGGTTGGCCATAGGCCTTCCATTTCCAATAGCACCCCCTAAGGGCCCCATGAAAATCGACCAACCAATAAATGCAGGTAAATACTTGGCATCAAACCAATCAGAGGCGGATTTAACGCACGACAAAAATGCAAAAGCAGCCCCCACTCCCATTAAAGTCCGACCGATCCCCATTACCATTAAACTATCAGTACTGGCATACATAAAGCATCCCATAGCACAAGAAAGCACAGCAAGAGTTAAGGGATAACGTACACCGACCCGATCCAGAATCAATCCTACCGGAATCTGCATGGTAGTATAGCCATAATAATACCATGAGGCCAGCATGCCAACGCCGCATGCTTGCAGCGAAAACTCCTGCATCATCTGCCCAACGGTTACACTTGGAAAGGCACGCACAATGAACTGGTAAAAGTAAAACAGGGCAGCACTGCCCCAAATGAGAACAGGAGCCGTCAGGCGAAGCTTTGAATTCATACCAGCTGCCTAGCCCTCATCATCTGAGGAACAAACTTCCCTCAAACTCAGACAGACAAAGCAGGCCAGTAACAACGATATTGGCACCACTGACAAAGCCACATAATAGTTATTTTGGGTATAAACGGGAGCTTTATCTAATAATGTGCCATCCCAAACCCAGTCAAGCAGCCAACCAATCACAGGCTGAAACACAATACCAGTCGTCATAGCGGCCATATTTTGAATACCAGTTGCTGTTGCACGTACATTTTTCGGATTGATGAGACACACACAGGCAAAGGCAAAAAATTGTGTGCTGGCAAAAATGCCCGTAAGGAGAAACATGACGTCCAGCACGTAAAGCTGCAAACCGGGTAGATCAATCAGCAAACGATAGGCTGGCAGAGGAGCGT
The DNA here is from genome assembly GCA_039714795.1 of Pseudomonadota bacterium. Taxonomy (NCBI): domain Bacteria; kingdom Pseudomonadati; phylum Pseudomonadota; species Pseudomonadota bacterium. The sequence goes on from JBDLIP010000034.1 coordinate 5,982, forward strand.
AAATGATGATGGAGAACATTGCACAAGTCAGAACTGATCCCATAAACAAGAATTTTTTATAGCTCTGGAGGTAGCTAATCACCCAGGCCCCAACAGGTCCGCCAATCCCAACACCCAGATAAACAAGAGAGGCAGATCCGGCTGCGACAACCTTATCCACCGAATAGGCCTGCTCGATATAGGGTGCCCCCCAAAGATCTGCAAATCCAGATATAGGTACGTACATGAAGGTTCCATACAAGGCATAGCAATAGGTTTGCGGGTTGCGTAGAAGAACCAGGAAAGATTCAAACGTGGATAATTCGTGTTTACCGATCTCTTCTGCTTTTGTCCCCTTGCGTTTGTCATCTCGGACAAGCAACCAAGCCATCACGGCAATTCCCAAACCGATAAAGGCCAGCATCATGATGGACTGGCGCCAACCATAATCTGACACCAAAGCTGCTAACGGCTTGCCTGACCCTACAACTCCTCCAAGAGGACCTATCAAAATGGTCCAGCCAAGAATAATCGGTAAGTGCTTGGCATCAAACCAAACGGACGCTGTTTTAACACATGAAAGAAAAGCAAAGGCTGATCCCACCCCCATCAACAGCCGGCCAATCGACATCACCAACAAGCTGTCAGTTCCGACAAACAAAAAGCATCCAACAACACACATAAAAATGGCAATGGTCAACGGATAACGCACTCCCACAAGGTCAAGAATCAGACCTACGGGGATTTGCATCAAGGTATAGCCCCAATAGTACATGGACGCCACTACACCCAATACACATGCTTGAATGGATAGATCTTGCATGATCTGATTTGCTGAAACGCTTGGCGAAGTTCGAACAATAAATTGAAAAAAGAAAAAGGCTGCCGCCGACCCCCAAATGAGAATCGGCAAACTATAGGCAGGCTTTGGTACTGCCTCTTGTGCTGCTGCTACTGCTGTTGCAGATGACGATGAGGAAGAATCGTTAACCTGAGCTGTCATATCAGACCTTTCTCTCTCTTGGTTTCATCGAGCCAAACTCTGCCTTCCGACCTGATACTAACAAAGGTTACGCCTGGCCAAAGCAGGCCCAATATCGGCAATAAGGAAGAGAAGAATGCTTACTTGGTAAGATCGCAAGTGCTGCGGCTACCCTGCTAAATGATGATAAAACATACATAATAAAATAACTATAGCGCTTTTTGCCCCCCAATGCGAGGGCTTTTGTGAACAGCCCTGCCTCTGGGCTTAGGCTGCGAGATATTTATGAAAAGCCTAGAGGCAGCTTGAGAGCTACGTCTGTGATGAAACAACGTACCCATTGTGCTGGATAAGAAAACGGTAAAACCGGACATTTCTAAATTGCTTAACCGGACATTAATCAAATTGCTACTACAATGAGTTAGATATGGGTTGACACAGAAGGCCAACCCCTTCAGGATCACCTGAATCGTATAGGCACAACCAAATAAGGAGCCCAGCAACCAATGACCTCTGACAGCTCACGTTCTATCCAGCTTTTTCTATGGTTTGGAGTTTTGCTATTTTCACTGTTTTTGCTAATGCCTATCTTACGCAACGTCAAAATAGCAGTCATTACCTCACTTGACACTAGCTGGATTCCGCAACTTCAAAACTACACCCAATTTTTTAAAATACCACTTTGCATCTTGTTTATCGCCTTATATCGACCACAGCATCTGCCAAAACTACTTGGGGGCACACTAGCGATCTCTCTACTAATCATTCTAGGATATTTCTTTTTAATAAATTCAGCCTCAACGTCACCAGAAACAACGGCAACACCAATATGGCTATACTCAAGCTTTTATGTATTTGCCGACCTTTGGTCACCTTGGTTTGGCGCTTTGTTGTTTTGGGTATTTGCCAACCAAACCATCACCACAGATCAAGCCAAATGGATGTATCCTGGTTGGGGAATTTTTGCTGCAATTGCTATTTTTTTCGGTCAATTGATCTCACTACGTTTAGGTTTAGATATCTGGGACAACCCATTAGGACTTATGCTCACCATATCTGCTACCTTTAGTGCGATAATTTTCGCTCTGGTTTTTCTTAGCCTGAACCGCATTCAATATTTGTCTGCGCAATTTCCTGCACCTCAGGCAAGTGCATCGCAGTTCTCATTAAACTTTAGAATTAAGTATCTACTGTTCATTTTTGGAATTATTATTTGTTATGGATTGTGTACCAAGATCATTGATCTATCTATGAAAGTACAACTCAAAGCAACCTATCCTGACCCCACTGCTTATACAGCATTTATGGGACAATACATGCAGTTTATGTCATCCTCTAATATTCTATTATTCTGTCTCACCTGCTGGTGGGTGTGGGTCATGGGCTGGTTTCGCAGTGCTTTGATGGTACCAGTCATTGCTTTGATTTTAGGTACAGCCTTGTTTGTGGTTCATTTACTGGGATATGCTCCGGATGTTTTGCTTTGGTATGCAATCGCTGCTAAGGTCATCATGTTTGGGATTAGTTGGACAGTATTTCTGGCAACAAAAGAAATTGCATATATTCCACTAAACTCTTTGACAAAGGCGCGCGGTAAGGCTGTGATTGATTTTCTGTTGAGCAGGGAAATGTTAACCTCCTGGATTGTAATTGGACTTCTTGTCTGGGATGTTAAACTGCTCGATGCACCGTCACCTTATTTAGCATTTGTTTATTTGGGAACCGTCTTGGTTTGGTTCTTTTGCTTGTTTAAACTCAAGCATTATTACAACGAAGCCCTCAGCGCAACTCAATCATGATAAAAAGACAAACTCCCGTTATTCTTTGCATTCTCGATGGTTGGGGCATAAGGCCCCCAGCGCGGGATAATGCCATCACTAATGCGAGAACTCCAAATTGGAATCGCCTTTTGAAAAACTGGCCGCATACTCAACTGCAAGCTTCGGCGGAGCATGTTGGATTGCCCGCAGGCCAGATGGGCAATTCCGAAGTAGGACACATGAATTTGGGTGCTGGACGCGTGGTACCGCAGACCCTGCCCCGCATCAATGCCGCCATTACCGAAGGGACCCTAAGTCAAAACCTAAGAATCAATAACCTGTGCCACAATTTGAAGGAAAAACAAGGCACCTGCCACCTCATGGGTCTGCTATCACCAGGAGGCGTGCACTCACATCAAGACCATCTGCTAGCACTTGCTCGCTTAATAGCCAGTAAAGATGTCCCCGTCAAAGTCCACGCTTTTCTTGATGGTCGTGATACCCCGCCACAAAGCGCAATTCCGTTTATCAAGGAATTTGAAGATGCCTGCGGGAGGCAGCTCCCGATTCAAATCGCTACTGTAACAGGTCGTTACTACGCCATGGATCGCGACCGACGCTGGGAGCGCACTGAAGCAGCTTATCAAGCATTGGTTGAGGCAAAAGGTATAGCAGCAGACTCTGCCCTTCAGGCTGTTGAACAAGCTTATACGAAAGAAACAACAGATGAGTTCATCAAACCCACGATAATTGGAGACTACGCCGGAATCCGTGATGGAGATGGTCTGCTGATGGCAAATTTCCGCGCCGATCGGGCGCGCCAACTGTTAAGCGCTCTGTGTGGCCCTGATTTTAAGGGATTTGTACGTCAGACGAGACCTAAGCTCAATATAAATCTGGGATTGGTTGAGTACTCAACACAACTGAACGAGTATATGCCCCCAATTTTTTCACCAATTCAACTCCAACACACCTTGGGGGCAGTTGTTTCTGAATATGGTTTCAATCAATTACGCGCAGCAGAAACGGAAAAATATGCCCATGTAACCTTCTTTTTCAATGGGGGCCGCGAACCCCATTTTACTGGTGAAGATAGATTACTGGTCCCCTCCCCTAAAGTCAGCACCTATGACCATCAACCTGAGATGTCAGCTCTACCTCTCACCAACCAGCTTATTGAGGCCATGGAACGTAAAGTTTACGACCTAGTTGTCGTGAATTATGCCAACACAGATATGGTCGGACATACAGGCAACCAAAATGCCACCATGAAAGCCGTTGAAACGGTGGATCGGTGTCTGGGCAAACTCGAAAAATGGATTCTAGAGAAAAAAGGCTTGTTGATCATCACCGCAGATCACGGAAATGCAGAAATCATGCAGGATCCTAAAACTGGCAAGGCGCACACTGCACACACTTGCCAGCCAGTTCCTTGCATGCTCATTGGCAATGGCTACAAATATACCCAACTAAAACCAGGGGTACTGGCAGACGTGGCCCCAACAATCCTCCACCTTATGGGACTGGAGATTCCAAGGGTTATGACAGGGAAATCAGTGGTCAGTGGTCAGTGGTCAGAGGACAGAGATCAGAGATCAGAAAACAAAAACCAGTAGTTAGTTAAGTCAATATCGCTAAACTGATCTTTGACCTCTGTTCTCTGACCTCTGCCTAATTACCCCTCGATCGTCCCAATAATGCGCGCTACACTTGCAATTTGGGTGGGATGCACGATCACTTGGTGCGCTGAGGCATGACTCGCATCACTGCCCACGGCTTTGTGGTGTTGGGCCGAGTTGTACTGCCTTAATTCAAGGGCAAATTCAACTTCGGGATTGACAACAATACCGGGATGAGGCTGGAGGCCAGCAATGTCATTAACATGACGCCAAGCAATAAACTCACCAATGATCACATCGTGAGTGGGAGTAATCACCACAGCTGTCGACCGTGTAGCCAACGGCTTGCCAGGATGCACTAATACACAATCACCTCGACGATAACGAGGCGCCATGGTATCGTCACTAACACGAAGTGCAAAAGCACCTGGCACACCAATCATATCCGGAGGACAGCTAACTGACCCCATCGTATGATTAAAGTCAATCGGCCCCCCCGGATGGATGGCCCCATAAACAGGTAGCTTCGCTGAGGTTGTCTCTGGTATTGCAGAATGCTGTGTTGGAATAGATCCGGCTGGATAACCTACAGTCTCTTGACTTTGTGCTGGATAAGCCCTTGCGGAATAAGGATTTGCTGGAATGGGCGGTGTCGTTGCGGTAGTAATACGCTGCTGTCCCCAACGTTCATCCTCGGCCAACAAGGCGCTCGGTTGACAATTTAGCGCTTGTGATAAACGATTAATGGTGTCCACGTTCAGCCGTCGTGATCCAGACTCAAGCCGAGATAGATACGAAGGAGAAAGTTTGGAAAGCTCCGAGAGTTCTTCTAATGTCAATCCCCGCGAAAGACGAATATCACGCAAAGGATGGCTATGGGTACGCCGTGATTTTCTGCCCCGGCGGTTACGTCTTGCAACCGGAATCATCACCCCTTCTGGGCTTCGCACAACTTCTTGACCATCACCGGTGGTGCCTGGATAATTACGTCCTTTGTATTTCATCGCTCCCCGTCCTTATTATTTTTCAAGAGTACAGACACAGCTGGCGCTGTGGCTTCCTCAGTTTTTCTATTATTGGGTTCATTATGGCAAAGATTGACCCGTACGTCAATCGTTGACAAAATAAACATTGCAAAAAAGCCATGGAATCCTTTATGATCAAAAGCTGGAAACGACAATAAACGGTGGTAAACGACGATGTTGCAATCTTTGCGTAATAGTTCCCAATCATGGGTGATGCGAATTTTTTTATGCCTTTTGGCGATTGGCTTTATTGGCTTTTTTGGCTCCGGTGTCGATTTCGCCCAAATATGGGGCGGCGGTCGCAACCCAGTGGTTATCACCATTGGCAGCCGCAAAATCACAGCGAGTGAACTAGTTGGTCGTATGCAAAAACTTGCAGCAACCAAGCTTCCTCCGGGAACAGACCTGACTCCCTATAAAAACTTGATCAAAGAACAAGTAAAGCAACAGATCATCACCGAAACACTGTTGGACCTAGAAGTAGAGCGTTTGGGCCTCATTGTTGGCGACGCGCAAGTGCGCCGTGCTATTCAGAGCATGGACCCTTTCCTGGATGAAGACGGCTACTTTGATAAGCAGCGCTTTGCAGGAGTCTTGTACAGTATGCAAACCTCAGAAAAAGAATTTATAGAAATAATCCGCCGGGAACTGCAAAGAAAACAATTGGTTCAAGCTCTAATTTCAGGTGTCTTGGCCCCGAACAATATGGTAGCCCCTTTCTTGGCATGGATGCAGGAAAAGCGCACAGTAGAGCTTCTGGAAGTCATTGCTAGTGAAGTTGCAGCGCCTCTGCCCACACCTGAACAAATAGAAACTTTTTACAAAGACAATCCAAAATTGTTTACTGCTCCTGAACACCGTACGATCAGTTTGATTGCACTCACTCCTGAAGCAGTCCTTGCACAAGTACAACTTTCAGAAGAAGAAATTGCCGAAGAGTTCGAAACCCGACATAAAGCTGGGAGCCGTTTACTCACCGAAGCTCAATCTGACAAAGTCCTTCAAGAAATTAAGCAGGAACGGGCGGAAAAACTCTTCCACGAGCTTAGTATACAAATTGAAGATGATCTGGGCAGTGGAAGCAGCCTTGAGGAAATCAGCCAATCCCACGGCTTACCTCTTGTAAGATTAACTAAAGTTCAAGCTAATCGCACGTTCCAGCCTGCTCCAAATTCGGCTCCCTTGAGCCAAACGCTTATCAAGGATGTTGTGGCACAAGCGTTTGAAACGGGAATAAATGAGGATATTGACCTTGTTGAAACCGATATGGGGGCATTTTTAGCCCTTCGAGTAGAAAAAATCACTCCTGCAACCATCAAGCCCCTGGCAGAAGTAAGGAATGAAGTCATCAAATACTGGCAGCAGAATCAGCAAATGCAAGCTGCAACCAAGAAAGCTCAGAGCATTGTTGATGCTCCCCAAGCCTTACAAGGATTGAACAGCTTTGCCCAAGACAAGGCATTACGACACAAAGCCGGTATCACCCTTACACGTAGCCCAGATGATCACACGGATCTTATTCCCCCTAAATTGCGCCACGACATTTTCGCAAGCGCCTTAAATACTCCTGTTATGGGCACAACAGCAAACGGATTTGTCATTGCTCGCGTTACAAATATTCAAAGAGATAAAGGGCCTGCCAGCACCCAAGACCTTGACAAATTATCCAAGCGACTCCAAATACAATTACAAGACGATGTTATTAATGAATTACTGGATGCGCTGTATCGTCAATATGGTTATGAAGAGAACAAGAAAGCACTTGAGGCCATTTAGTTTAGGAACAAAGTGATGAGAGAGTTATGTCAAAATCTACTTAATTCAGTAGGGACAGGATGGCTGAATGTTGCCGTTACCTCAACCCTGCTGATTTCACTCACCATTGTCAGTTATGGGATTGCAAAAAAATATCTACTGAACCTGATTAATGGTGCATTGACGCACAAGCAACCCAAGTGGAAAAAAATTCTTAAACGGCACCAACCTTTTAAACAGCTAGTGTATATGGTTCCCACACTATTTTTGTACTTTTGGGTGCAGTATTTACCTATCGAGGAAGAGACCACAAAAAGGCTAACGCAGTTCTTAAATTCTTACATCATTGTGAACGTAACTTTACTTCTGGGGAATTTGATTTCGGCAGTGGGAGCAATCTATAAGACCTATCCCATATCGCGTGAAAAACCCATTAAGACCTATTTGCAATTGTTGAGCATCTTCTCCTATTTCATTGGCATCGTAACCAGTATTTTCGTCCTGCTCGACATAAACCCCGTAGGATTTCTCGGCAGTGTTTCAGTGTTGACGACTGTCCTCTTGTTCGTGTTTAAAGACACCATCTTATCGTTTATCGCTGGTATGCAGATCGTCAGCAACAACTTAATTCAAAATGGCGACTGGATTGAAGCGCCGCAATTTGGTGCTGACGGCTCAGTAATTGAGGTAGCCCTGCACGTTGTTAAAATTCAAAACTGGGATAAAACCATCGTCAGCATACCTACATATAAACTGGTTGACTCCGGCTTTAAAAATTGGCGCGGTATGTACAACTCAGGCGGACGCCGTATCAAGCGAGCTCTCTTGCTCGATCAAACCAGTGTGCGACTAATAGGCAGGGATGAACTTTCAAAAATCCTCAAAGCCCCACAACTAGCTGATACCTTTAACACAAAAGAATGGGCTGAAGAACATAAGTCCGGTTTGCAAACCAACCTTGGTGCTTTTCGCTCATATGTGCAGGCTTTCCTGCGCCACCACCCACAAATTAATCAAGATCTCACGTTTATCATTCGTTTGCTAGACCCCACACCTCAGGGCGTCCCGCTTGAGATTTACGTCTTTACCAATGATACAGCCTGGTCAGTCTATGAGCGCATCCAAGCAGAAATTTTTGAGCAGTTAATTGCAACAATTCCATTGTTTGGCTTGAGAATTTTTCAAGATCCAACTGGGTATGATTATATCCTCAGCGGTTCACCCACATTGGCTGCTGCCAACACCGAAGAGTCACGTAAACAAGCTCCAGGTATACTTTAGTGAAATCAAAACCCCTAGTTTAATGATAACGAGAAGCGCATTGCTTAATAAGCGTGTGATTACGGACTGTGTTCCTTTAGGACTTTTAATCCTGATGGTGTGATTTCTAGAACTTCAACTTTGTCTGGAGAGAATGTCAGCCCAATATCAACCATCCAACACATACCATCGCAAGTTGATGCAATCCCATCAGATTGAACTGTGTGCCCAACAACCATTCTTGTACAATTGAGCTGAGATAAAACTTGTTTCAGTTCTGCACAATCTTCTCTTGATGGACCCTTAGAATAACGACGTGTCCAAATGGGGCCATCTGAATCGATTACAAACTGGGGTGGATTTTTGAGCTCACCTCTTAAAAACTGCTGTGCTTCTTTATTGATTCGTTCAAGACCGTAGTATAAAAAACATTTCCTTAGACCTGCATGAACAAACAAAGTGTCACCGATAACAATGGTTACTGGGTTATGAGCCAACGTTCTTGCGTAAGGCCCCCCAGGCTTGAAGGCTTGAAAACGTCCGCTGTATGGATCTTCGTTTTTCGAGAACACCTTAAATTCATCCACCCCTTCTTTAGAAACATACCTATAATCACCCAAAACATTCATGAATTCATGATTACCTAAAAGTGTGATGAGTTGACCGCCAGCTTGTTTTGCTTGTTTTTTTAGAGTTTCTAGAAAATCAATAACAGCTTTGTCATTTGCTCCACGATCAATCAGATCACCAACTTGCACAACAACAAGCTCTCCACCAATCCAACGGTCATTTTGGTCAATAGCTCCTGCTAAGACGAGCGCTCTTTTGGTTACCGAGAGATTGCCGTGTAAATCCCCAATTGCAATAATTCTTTGAGGAACTTGCCGCTGGTGTGTATCTGCGGATGTAACCTTGGCTTGTACTGCACAGCTGTTCATCAGGCTACTGATAGCTCCTGCAAAGACCACACAAAACAAAAAATACCTTAACATCAAAAACTCCTTAAAATAAGACCTTCAGATAAGGTACGAAAATATGCATGTTTAGTCAAATAATCGTCGGGTAACAACAGTTTTTTAGAACCAGCGCTAATCCCCCACAGGCCGTTTCAGTATAGAGATATTTATGGATTATTTTTTTCATGAGGCATCCCTGGCGCTTGGACAGTTACCTCAACCTGTTTGCGTGTTTCTCGGTAGATAATAAATAGACCACTGGAGACAATTAAGGCACCACCCAGAATCAAGGTTAAGTCAGGAATCTCGCCCCAGAATATATAACCAAACAGTACTGCCCAAAGCAGAGCTGTGTAAATCATTGGTGCGACTGTCGCTGCAGGTGCATGACGATAGGCAAACGTAACAAACAATTGTCCCAAGCCACCACCGAGGCCCAAGAATATAAGTAGCAGCAGGTCCATCATGCCTGGCATTTGCCAGTAGAAAGGGAGAGTGAGCCCTGTCAACACACTGACGACAGCTGAGAAATAAGTCACCACGATGACACTGTGATCCGTGCGGGTAAGAATACGGGCGTTCATCATGACAAAAGCATCTCCCAAGGCAAAGGTCAAGGCATAAATCGCCCCCAAATTCAAAATATCACCGGTGGGGCGCATCACCACCAGGACTCCAGCAAATCCAACCAAAACAGCACTCCAGCGTAGGGAGCCGGCTTTCTCTTTTAAAAACCAGGCACAAAAAGCAGTTAGGAATAAGGTCTCTGAAAAATGCAAGCATACAGCATCGGCCAAAGGCAGAAGTCGCAACGACCCAAACAGACCGATCAGTGCCACAGTACCTACACTGCCAATCAATATATATCTAGGCAAATGTTGTGTTTTTAGCGCACTAACCCCACCTGCTTGGCGTAGCAAAACCAGACAGGGAAAAAGGCTAAAAAAGGTCCGAAAAAAAGTAACCTGAGTTAAAGGATAAACGGCCACCACATCCTTTGCAATCGTGTTGACAGTGACAAATGTCAACATGGCTAGACACATGTAGGAAATTCCTTTGAATTCAGAAGTCATAATTCTGTGGTCAGTTATCAGTAGTCGGTGGTTTAAAGGATCAGTATACCCGAATACTGACTTACTGACCACTGACATCTGAATTCTGACAGGGCTGTTCAGTGAAACCAACACGGCCGTCATCCTGAAGGTGTGAACACAAAAGGTAGTTTCGAATTTGAACGGCAAATAAAATTTTGTCGTTTATC
>JBDLIP010000035.1 GCA_039714795.1 Pseudomonadota bacterium
TTGATGTTACTTGGCCAAAAATTGCCATGTCTATGACTGGGCGGATCAATGATAATTTTCAGAGGCTGGATTCAACAGTTTGAAACATCCTGGGTATATTATTAAGAGCCGTGCATGCTGCTTTTTCCAGCACACGGCTCTTTCCTAATATCCTTGCTGAATCCCTCTTGCATTTTCCCCAAAAAAACATGTACTTTTAGAGCATAAATAATAGCTTAAAGGATAACCCAACTCATGACTCTCACCCCTGAAATAGTCAAGAAGATTGCCCGCCTAGCGCAGCTGAAAGTTAATGACAATGACATTGATCCCTTGTGCCAAGATCTCAGTCACATCCTCGACTGGGTGGCGCAGTTGGATGAAATAAACGCCAAAGATGTTGAACCTATGACCAGTGTAAACCTTGAGTCTATGCCGATGCGCCAGGACGCAGTTAACGATGGCCAAGTGGCCGATGCAATACTGAAAAATGCGCCTGATGCGCAGTCGAACATGTTTGTTGTTCCACGAGTTGTCGAGTAATTATCCCATGACTAATGCCATTCTTAACTTAAGTCTATCTGAAGCTCGTGACCAGCTGAGAGCCAAAAAGCTGTCTGCAACTGAGTTGACACAGGCGTATATCACCCAAATGGAAAATACCAGGGATTTAAATGCCTACATTACTGAAACTCCTGAGCAGGCTCTGGCCATGGCCAAGCAAAGTGATCAGAGGCTAGCTGAAGGTAATGCTAGGCCTTTGGAAGGCTTGCCGCTGGCCATTAAGGATCTTTTTTGCACCGAAGGATTTAAGACGACGGCGGGTTCTAAAATTCTTGATGAGTTTATCCCGCCTTATGAGTCAACGGTTACGCAAAATCTTTTTAACGACGGCGCTGTGATGCTGGGGAAAACCAACTTAGATGAATTCGCGATGGGTTCGGCCAACCTGACCAGTGCCTATGGTCCTGTGTTAAGCCCTTGGCATCCCAAGAATGATCCAAGCCAAAACGTGGTGCCTGGGGGATCATCAGGGGGATCGGCGGCAGCAGTTGCCGCTTACTCAGCCTTGGCGGCAACTGGAACTGATACCGGCGGCTCTATTCGCCAGCCGGCTGCATTTTGCGGTATTGTGGGATTAAAGCCAACCTATGGGCGCTGTTCACGTTTTGGCATCGTGGCTTTTGCGTCTTCGCTTGACCAAGCTGGTCCCATGACCCGAACTGTTCGCGATGCTGCCATCTTTTTGGAAAGCATGGCCAGTCATGATTACAAGGATGCCACCTCTGTCAATCGCCCGGTTCCCAATTACGAAGCGGCACTTGCTGGCAATGTTAAAGGTCTTAAGGTTGGAATTCCCAAAGAATACTTACATGAAAATCTTAATCCGGATATTGATGCGCTTTGGCAACAGGGAGTTGCTTGGCTGAAAGATGCTGGCGCTGAGATTGTCGAAGTTTCACTGCCGCACACCAAATATGCGCTGCCAACTTATTATATTTTAGCGCCAGCGGAAGCTTCTTCTAACTTAGCGCGTTATGACGGGATTCGCTATGGCAGGCGCGTTGAGGGGCAATCCTTGGAAGACCTTTATGAAATCACCCGCAGCGAGGGATTTGGCGAAGAAGTACGCCGGCGCATCATGATTGGAACCTATGTGTTATCGGCAGGTTATTACGACGCGTATTACCTAAAAGCGCAAAAAGTTCGACGCCTGATCACGCAAGATTTTCAAACGTGCTTTGCTAAGGTTGATGTGCTGCTAACACCTTCAACTCCAACTCCTGCTTTTTCCTTGGAAAATCCTCCCAGCGATCCAATTGAGATGTACATGAACGATGTTCTAACGGTTCCCATCAACCTTGCAGGTTTGCCGGCAATTTCTGTACCCGCTGGACTTGATGCAAAAGGGCTGCCCCTTGGGCTACAGCTGATTGCTCCGGCCTTTCATGAGGAAATCTTGTTCAATTTTGGACAAATCATCGAGCAAGCCGCCAACTTTCCACAGCTAAAGGTGCCAGCATGAGTGACAAATCTAAAGCATGTTTGATCCAAGGCAAAACGGGGCCTTGGGAAGTGGTGATTGGCCTTGAAGTGCACGCTCAAGTTACATCCAAAGCCAAGCTGTTTTCAGGAGCTGCGACCGATTTTGGCGCCAGTCCTAATAGTCAAGTTTCGTTCGTGGACGCTGGCTTTCCAGGCATGTTGCCGGTCATCAATGAGTTTTGCGTTGAGCAAGCCGTCAAGACTGGTATGGGGTTACATGCGCAGATCAATATGACCTCAATCTTTGACCGAAAAAATTATTTTTACCCTGATCTACCTTCAGGCTACCAGATCTCTCAATTCAAGCACCCTATCGTGGGTGAAGGGTATCTAGATATTGACCTAAAAGATGGCACCACCAAACGCATTGATATTGAGCGCATTCACTTAGAACAAGATGCTGGTAAAAGCATGCATGACCAAGCTCCCGGCAAATCACATATTGATCTGAATCGTTCCGGGGTTGCCTTGATGGAAATCGTAACCAGACCTGATATGCGTAGCGCTGAGGAAGCAATGGCTTTTTTCAAAAAACTGCGCGGCCTTGTGCGGTGCCTTGGCACCTGTGACGGAAATATGGAACAGGGGAGCATGCGCGCTGACGTGAACGTTTCCCTGCGCCGACCCGGAGATAAATTGGGTATCCGCACTGAAACCAAGAATGTCAACTCAATCCGCTTTGTTGGCCAAGCGATTAATTATGAAATCAAACGGCAAATGGCAGTGCTTGAATCTGGTAAACAAGTGACACAAGAAACAAGATTGTTTGATCCCGGCAAGGGAGAAACTCGTCCGATGCGCTCAAAAGAAGAAGCACATGACTACCGCTATTTCCCAGATCCAGACTTGCCGCCACTGCATTTAACCAAGGAGATGGTACAACGGATTAAAGATGCGTTACCTGAGTTACCCGATACCAAAAAGCAAAGATTCATCACCGATTTTGGCCTAACGGCCTATGATGCCGGTGTGTTGACTGAGGAAATGGAGGTAGCCGATTTTTTTGAGCAAGCGGTTGCCGCGTGCAAAGACCCCGGTAAGAGTGCTAAAACTGTTGCCAATTGGATGACTGGTGAGTTGTTTGCTGCCCTAAACCGAGACAGCCTTACAATACAAGACAGTAAAGTGGCAACTTCAGCACTAGGTGCATTGGTTGATCTGATCTTGAGCGGGACGATTTCAGGAAAAATTGCCAAGGATGTGTTTGTTGAGATGTGGGAAACGGGAAAATCTCCCAGTGACATCGTCAAGGAAAAGGGCCTTGAGCAGGTGAGTGACAGTGCTGCTTTAACGCAATGTATCGATGAGGTGCTGGCCAATAACGCCAATATGGTGCAGCAGTACAAATCCGGCAAAGACAAGTTGTTTGGTTTTTTTGTCGGCCAAGTGATGAAGGCAACCTCGGGAAAAGCCAATCCTAAAATGGTGAATGAGATTTTAAAGCAGAAGCTGGGGGCTGCTTGATCAGAAATCAGTGATCAGAAATCAGAAATCAGATTTCAGAGCTTTAAACTTTGGATTATATACCCAAGCTTGGCAGAATCTGTTTCCGGTATGACGGCCGAGATGGATCAAAGCACTTCTTATCCAAAACTCAGGTTAAATTAACAAAATATTAAATAGTCAATTGATACAATAAAATTGTAAATATAAATTATTTTTTACTTCAATGGAGGTTGTTATGAGTGATTATAGAACTATTGATGGTACAGGCAATAATGAAGATAATTTTGAATGGGGTAGTACAGACGAGTGGTTTTTACGCAAATCTGAAAAAACTTGGTACGATGATGGGATATCAGAACCTGGTGGAGTAGGTAGGCCCAGTGCTCGAGTCATTAGCAACGCGCTGTTTAGTCAAGACGGGGACATTGCTAACTCTACTGGTGCAAGTGATTTCCTTTGGGTATGGGGGCAGTTCATTGATCATGATATTGATTTGACCATGGGTGGTGGCGAAATGTTTAACATTGAAGTACCATTGGGTGACCCTTATTTTGATCCGTTTTTCACAGGGACTCAACAAATTCCATTGGACCGGTCCGGCTTTGCTGAAGGAACAGGGACTGAGGAGGAGCCCGCACAACAAGTCAATCAAATCACGGCATTTATTGATGCATCAAATGTCTATGGCTCTGATCAAGCGCGTGCTGATTTTTTGCGCGATCCAGTTGAGCCAGGCAAGATGAAAACAACAGATGGCGACCTTTTGCCCTATAATACGGAAGGATTTGATAATGCTCCAGGTCCAATGCCGAATTTCTACCTTGCAGGTGATGTACGCGCCAATGAAAACGTTGTATTAACATCGATGCATACTGTTTTTGTGCGTGAACATAACCGTTTGGTTGATGAATTGGCTGAACAACATCCTGATTGGGATAGTGACAAACTCTATCAAGAAGCTAAACTGCTGGTTGGTGCGGAATTGCAATCGATTACTTACAATGAATATCTGCCAGTTCTCCTTGGCGCAGATGCAATTGCCGAGTATGAGGGCTATGACGCAGATATTGATCCCTCGATTGCTAATATTTTTGCAACCGCAGCTTTTCGTTTTGGGCATTCCCAACTTTCGTCCCTTATTTATCGCATAGATGAAGATGGTGCAGAAATTGAACAAGGGAACTTACAACTGCGAGATGCTTTTTTTCATCCCGATCTGATGCTTAATGCAGAAGGGGTTGATGCGGCATTACGGGGTGTGGCAGAACATGTAAGTCAAGAGATCGATCTACAGATGGTCGATGATGTACGTAATTTCCTCTTTGGTCCTCCCGGAGCTGGGGGTTTTGATCTAGCAGCACTGAATATCCAACGTGGTCGTGATCACGGATTGCCAGATTATAATTCTGCCAGAGAAGCCTATGGACTGGATCCAGTGACGAAGTTTTCCCATATTACGAAAGATAAGGATATTCAAGATACTCTTGAGGAACTGTTTGGAAGCGTTGATAATATCGATGTGTTTGTTGGAGGGTTGGCCGAGGATCATCATGAAGGCTCGATGTTAGGGGAACTATTCCACACTATTTTGGTTGATCAGTTCACAAGGCTGCGTGATGGAGACAGCTTTTTCTATAAAACGCATTTGACTGAAGAGCAAATCGAATTTGTTGAGAGCATGCAGCTCTCCGACATTATTGAAATCAACACTGGCATTGAGCACATACAAGACAATGTGTTTTTTGCTTATGATCGCATCGGCGGTACAGATGGTGATGATACAATGCATGGCACAGGGGATCGTGATTTGATGATGGGCAAAAATGGCGATGATACATTATTCGGCCACAAAGGTGATGATCAGCTCTTTGGTGGTGGTGGACAAGATCACCTTTATGGTGACGGTGGCAGTGATATCCTCGAGGGCGGCGCAGATAGTGATTGGCTTTATGGTGGTAGAGAGGCTGATTTGCTGATTGGAGGAGACGGTGCTGATCACCTATATGGTGGTGCTGGAGCTGACATCTTTCAGTTTGTCATTGTTGAAAACGAAGACGGTGAGTTGATGTTGGAAGATGGTAGTGAAGATAGGATCGGTGATTTCAACGTCCGGCAAGGCGATAGTTTGCAGTTTGATGTTAGCGTGGATGTGGAGCTGGAAGATCTCAATGATGCTGCAGATTTTCACAGCCATGGTCAGCATCTTCAGATTGAATTTTCAGGTGGGGGAGCACTGGCAATCTATGGTGCTCCTGGGGTATCTGAGTTTGGTGACGCAGCATTGCCGGTTGAATTGGTTTAAAGGGGCAATGGCACTAACTTAAGCAGAAAAATCTTACGAACCGGGATCTAATTATTTTCCTTCAAAACTAAAAAATTGGATCCCGGTTCGCTTATTTTTCCAATAATCCAAACTCTAATTTTCCAGTCAATTCATCGGCCTTTTCAAGCCGGACAGTGATTTTGTCTCCCAATGTAAACTGCTGACGTGTACTACGGCCAATCAGTTGATGTCTCCGAGGCTCAAAGACGTAATAATCGTTGGGGAGCGAGTTGGTATGAATTAAGCCTTCAGCGCCGGTGTTTTCTTCGGTGATAAAGATTCCGAAATTGGTGACGCTGTTGATGCGGGCGTTGAATGTATCGCCCACACGATCTTTGAGGTGGCGTGCTACAAATCGGTCGTTGGTGACACGAGAAGCCTTGTCTGCTTTACGTTCGGTTTCTGAAAGACGTACTCCCAACTCTTTCCAAGTTTCAGAAGCAATGGGTTCAGGGTCTGATTCAATATGCTTGATTAGGGCGCGATGCACCAATAAATCAGCATACCGTCGGATCGGTGAGGTAAAATGACAATAGCGTTTAAGTTGCAAGCCATAGTGACCATTATTTTTCGTATTGTATCGGGCTTGAGCCATGCTACGCAACAAAAGATCACTGACCGTCGGAGCCCATTTCGTTGCTGCACACTGCTTGAGGATCCTGCCGAGTGTGGCTGCTGATTGTATAGGTCCTTGAGCAATTTTAATGCCTATGCTTTTCAAAAAAGGAAGTGTATCGATGAGTTTTAGAGCGTCGGGCTTATCATGAGTTCGATACATACATGGTAATCGAGTTTGTTCAAGGGTGGTGGCTGCTGCGACATTGGAAGCGATCATCAATTCTTCAATCAACTTGTGACTGTCAAGACTGGGCTGAGGAGCAAGCTTTTGGATTTGCCCTTTCTCATCGACAAGGATGCGGGTTTCAACCCGATCGAAATCTAAAGTACCTCGTCGTTGTCTAGCAGAACGTAGAGCAGCAAAGACGCCATATAATGGGTCAATATAGGGGGCTAGTTTTGTGTCTTGGGTATCGCGTGCAGTCTGAACTTGACTATAAGTAAGGCGTGCCGCTGAGCGCATAAGGCCGCGGACGAATTGATGTTTCAATCTATTGCCATGGGCATCAAACCACATGTGCACAGCAAGGCAGGCGCGCTCTACATCGGGTTTAAGAGAGCACATTTCGTTGGAGAGTGCCTCAGGTAGCATTGGTACAACCCGGTCAGGAAAATATACTGAATTGCACCGCTTTTGTGCCTCTTGATCCAGGGGGTCGCCATCGCGCACGTAATAACTAACATCAGCAATAGCCACCAATGCATGCCAACCACCAGGATTATTTGGATCTGTGTCAGGTTCTGCCCAGACCGCATCGTCGAAATCGCGTGCGTCTTCTCCATCAATGGTTACCAGTGGAATCTGGCGTAGATCCTGTCGGTCACCAAGTTCTGGTAATCGGGCACTTTCGGCTTGCCTGACGGCTTGGGTACTAAAATTATGGGGCAGTGCATGCTCATATAGCGCCATTTGGCTGATGGTGCCAGGATCATCGATAGACCCAAGGTTGTGTTTAATATAAGCAATTCCACGGCGACAGCCATGTCGTGCTTTGAAACCAGCAACAACGATATCTCCAGATTTTGCCAGCTTTAGGCTTGCGTGGTTGACTGGTACCGAGGATCTAAATTGCAGGGTGCCGGGTTCAATCAGCCCGCCTTGCGAGGTTTTAATGAATCTTCCAACCAGTTGTTGCGCTTGAGGGCTGGAAATAACCCGGACGATGAGTCCTTCATATGAGTAGCGTCCAGTCTTTTTAAGACGCACCAATAAACGATCTCCGATGTTGATTACCGGAAGTTTTTGGTTGTGTGTTTCTAAAAAGCCCTTCAAGGTAACAGAGGGGGCTTTGCTTTCGCCTGACCAATGTGCAAGGCGAACTGAGGGAAATCCTTGCAGGTTAAATCCTGTAACCTCAACAACATTGATGGTTGAATTATCCACCTTGTGTAGTAATTCACCTTGATGAGTTAGCTTTCCTTCTGCCATTAGCTCTTTCAAGACATTTATTACTTGTATGTGTTGACTTTTTTCTATTTCAAGGTCACGTACCAAGTCACGTAGGCTCACCGGATGTGGTTGCGTATCAACGTACTCCAAAAGTTCAGCTTTTGAGGGAATGGAGGGTGAGGGGGTATTAGAGGTCAAGGGTGTGCACGCCGTCATTTAGAAGTTAGCTCAAGGGTTCTTTTGCCGGGGGTGCATCGATTGTGATCATTGTTTTTTATGCTGCGCATAGCAAGAGCCTTCTTAAAATATTTGTCTACCCCAAGTCATCGAACCAAGCGCGTTGTGATATTTACGATCATCAGCAAAATAAGGCCTGGATAGCGGACTTCCAAAATTGGACTTAATATCTTAGCAATACCATTGAATTGCAGCAGAGAAAAGGCAAAAGCAATGATGAGAATCATTAGTTCTGGATAAGAAGCACTTTTATCCGTTTCAGCCGTCATATCAGCCGTCATATATGACTTTAGAATTAGGCATGGTTCAAATTGGGGTTACGTTCCGACGTGTCATTCCCAATTTGAACCATGCCGATTTTTTTCATGATATAGCACATCTTTTAGAGGATTTTTGGAATTTTTGATTTCACTTCAGTATAGAATCTTAAAATAGGATCTTCTGATTGTCTGTTGCTGTCAAGTCTTTGCTGGAAAAAATTATTCAGGCCATTGCTTAGGTCTTAGTTGCCGCAAGAAATTTTCTACAGGCAAGCATAGAATGCCATCAATTTCCACACGATCATTTCCTCCATAAAGCGCTACAGGTGTACACTCTGGATAGTCTGCGTGGAATGTCTTAAGAGAGCGCAGATCAGTTGCATGAATATTCGCTCCCGCCTTGACTTCAAGCGCATAGAAATATTTTTCGCCATACAGAATAAAATCGACCTCTACACCTGAGGAAGTTCGCCAAAAATAAAGTTCTGTTTGTTCCCCACTGTAATCACACCACGCTTTCAAATGCTGTGCCACAAGGCCTTCCAAGGCTGCACCATATATTTCTTCCCTTTGATCTAACACGCGCGAAGGGCGCAAGCGACGATAGACACCGACATCAAAAAAGTAAAATTTTGGATGAACTGATGGCGTGCGCTTTGCACGTTTATTAAATACCGGAATGCGGTAAGCTATAAGAAGATCCTCGAGAATACTGATGTAGTTGTCTACCATTTTGCGGCTGAGCTGCGCTTCTCTTGCAATATTGCTTACATTGAGTAAAGATCCGTGGGAAAAACTGATCATCTCGAGAAAGCGGGCAAATCCTCCAATTCCACGTACCAGTCCTTCCATTTGCACTTCTTCCCTAATATATAGGGTTAAATATGCTTCTAAAGATTTTCTCGAGTCGTCTGTCGCATCTACAATGAGCGGAATCATTCCCGTCTTAAGGGTTTGGTCTAGAGCAAAGCGTTTGCCCAACTCTGAGGCCATAAATGGGTGCATATGGGTCACAAGCGCACGACCAGCAAGTAGGTTGACGCCCGTGTGCTTTAGTTTTCGCGCACTTGACCCTGTCATAATAAATTGTCGCTGTTTATCTTCTTCGATGAGTTGGTGAACACTATTGAGCAACGTGGGTACTCTTTGAATCTCATCCAGTATAAAAATTTTTTTATCTTTTTGAGCCCTTACCACACCAAGGAGGCGTTCAGGTTGAGCCTGATATGTACGATAAGCTAGATCGTTGAGTAAATTAATGGTGTATGCCTCTGGAAGGTGGGTGGCAAGCCACGTAGATTTCCCTGTACCACGGGGACCAAAGATAAAGCAACTTTGGGACGGAAGTTCAAAAAATCTACGTACTAGGTTCATTTTTAGTCCAAATTTTAACCTGATAGGCTCAAAAATATCATATTCGTCTCCCATAAGCAACGGTGCTATTATATACTACCTCAGGGCTGTTCAGTGAAATCAACGCGGCCGTCATGACGGCCCGTGGGGATGAAGCCTGGTTTGAAAAAAGAGCTAAAGCATTGACTCCAATGATTATCCCTACTAATATTATTTAACAGTAGGATAAGTAGGGATAAACAGAGAAGGAAAAACTTATGAAATTGCGGTTACTTCAAGAGATTGAGCAACAAAATCCGTGGTTGGTTCGAAAATCGTCTATAGAAAACGTTCATGCAAACTCCACTATAGATCATCCTGCTTTGACAATTCCCCATTACCGAAATCGCATACAATTCGATACCTTAATGCTACCCGAATGGGATCGTCTATGGACGATCCTTATTGGGCCTCGGCGTTCAGGTAAGACGACTCTTGGAAAATTCTTGTGCCATCAGCTTCTCAAAAAAGGCCGATTCAATGAACTTTTATATTTGAATTGTGATCTGGAGGAGGTCCGTACTTGGCTAAAATCTCCCCTTTTTATCCAAGAAGCGATGCGGCAATTTACCTTGACGAATCCCATAGTTTTCGTAGACGAGGTGCAGAGATTGGATTCTCCTGGACTTATGCTCAAAACTCTAGCGGATCTAAATTTACCGATTAAAATGCTGGCTTCCGGTTCATCCCAAATTGAGCTCAAAAGCAAGATCCAGGAGCATTTAACAGGGCGCCATTTTTCTTCACTGGTTTTACCGCTCAGTTTCAGAGAGTGGGGTGCGGCTGCTCACCTAGAACAACTTCTTGTTTATGGGGCCTATCCCCAAATTGTGGATTCCAGTATGCAGGAATTATTATTGGGACAACTCTATCAAGATTATGTGACAAAGGATATTATCGAAATCCTCAAATTGGGACAACCGGATATTTTTCTCAAGTTACTCGGACTAGTTGCTCATAGCAGTGGCCAACTGGTCAATTATTCTCAATTGGCTGCCGATTGTCAGGTGAGCGTTTCAACTGTCAAACATTACTTAGCTGTTGCGCAACAGACTTATGTTATCGCAAATGTGACGCCATTTGTGGGTAATAAACGGACGGAATTGACGAGCAATCCAATTTTTTATTTTCTCGACAACGGATTTAGGAATTATGCCTTGAGGAATTTCAGTGACCCCACCTATAGAGCTGATTTAGGTCTTCTGGTTGAAGGTCTTGTTTTTCAAGAACTATATAAATTTATAACCCAAACCTTCTTAAATTATTCTATCCATTATTGGCGCACAAAATCTGGAGCTAAAGTTGACTTTGTGGTTTACAGGAATGACCAGTCAATTCTTCCTGTTGAGGTGAAATATAGTAATCTAATTGCCCCGAGAATTAGCCGAGGCTATCGTTCTTTTTTGCAAGCTTACCAGCCCAAAAACGCCCTGATGGTAACAAAAAACTTGATTGCTGTTGAACGAATTGAAAATGTCGATGTCCATTTTATCCCTCTTGCACAATTGGATAAAATATTCCCGTTTATTTCAAAATTGTAACGAAAAGCCCAGGGTGGTGGTCTGAGGTCCTACCTCAAACCCCGGGATATTTCCAAACAAGAATGTAATCATTCAGCTCCTGCTGGTGATCAAACTGCCAACGTCAAATATGCACAAAGTACGGGGATAGGTTAGCTGAAGCATCGGCAGCATTTATTGACTACGGCAGTTAATCTTATAGATTGTTCAGTGAAATCCATCCAGTCGTCATATGGTTGAGTTACTGCATGAGGGGATGCAATCTTCCATACTTTCTAGACACAACAATCCAAACGTCTTTGCTATTGTCATGAGCATTGCAAAAATACTCAAGCTGTCCTTCAACCCATACAACAGAACCTGCAAATAAGTATGTATGAGCATACTCGATGATCAATGGGTCCTCAATAACCACGTGATGCGGTCTGGAAAGGCTTTTGTCTGATTCGGTTACAAGCTCAAAACTCATGATGCGAATGTGGTTAGGCGTGAAATAAACACGTGGATCGTCTGCTATTTTGCCAATCAAATTCACACGATTTAGTAAAAGCATGGTTCTTTCTCCTTCTCTTTAGGGCTTTATTGTCATAAACACTCTTTATAAACGCTATTTATAAACGCCCCGGGGAGCAACTGTTCCCCGGGACTGGCCGTAACGAAAAGCACCACGCACCCCAATGCCATAGCTACATAAATACTCAAGTCCTGGGAGGCCACCGTCTGCGCCGCAGACTTTTGCCACAAGAATACGCGAAATAAGCAAACTTGTGGTACACAGCAGCGCTTTTGGTGGTAAATAGGGACGAGATATAGTATGCTGGCGTCAGCCATTGGTTGATCTCCTATTGTTAGATCGATCATGGTGAGTGGCGCTGTGGGTGGGTCAACACCCGTCGCGTCACGACTTAAGAGATAGGTTAGCGCAAATTTCTTGATGAAGCAACAGTAAATTTAATTTAATTTCTATGTAATTCGTTGGGGAATGTTATGCATGATATGCATAGGTTATCGTTAAACATCACAATTTCAAGCATACAGAATATCAGCCAAAAATCTTATAAAATCAAAAATAGCACGGACAAAAAAGCACCTGATACAACCAGGATTGTTACACAGTATCCCATAATATCGCGTAGATTCAATCCAGCAATGGCTAGCAGGGGCAGAGCCCAAAACGGTTGTAGCATATTAGTCCAAGCATCACCCCACGCAACGGCCATGGCTGTTTGTGGCAGACTTACTCCCAAGTCTTTGGCTGCATCGACCATGATTGGGGCTTGCACCGCCCATTGCCCGCCGCCTGAGGGAACAAATAGGTTGACCAGACCTGCGCTGTAGAAGGCAAGCAAGGGAAAGGTTTCAGGTGTGGCAATTTTTACAAATGCACTCGAGATCATCTCGGCCAGTTTCGAGGATGTCATCATCCCCATAATTCCTGCATAAAAGGGGAATTGGAGTAAAATGGGACCAACGCGTTTGGCCGCCTCTGAAATAGCATCAATGAATGAACGAGGGTGGCCGTGCAGTAAAATCGCCAAAAAGAGAAAAATAAAATTCAGATCATTAAGATCAAAGGTAAATTTTTTGTCAGCGATACGAAAGGCAATGTAGGAAAAACCCATAAGAGCCGCAACTATTGAGACCAGACGGCTGTTTTCCAAAAGGTCGGCTGGATAGCTAAAGGTCGAAGGCGTTGTTGTTTTCTGCTGTTCTGTAGCATCTTCAATGTGTACTTTTTCTTGGGATATTGCATTTTTTCCCATGAACCAATTGGTTATCGGCAAAAGGATGAACAGGCCAATTACGGCAACCAAATTAAATGGAGAGAGAAGTGTTTGGCTGACAGGGATTGTATGGCCAATTAATTTTTCTGAAAAATTACCAGGTGTGGCAATCACCAGAGGAATTGAGGCGGAAATCCCTCCATGCCAGACGAGAAAGCCGCTGTAAGCACTTGCCACCATCAGTCTGAAATTTGCTGCTGGAACAGTTTTTATGATCTCACGGCATAGCAGACCGCCAACAACTAAACCCAAACCCCAGTTGATCACCGATGCAGTCAGTGCGCCCAAGGTCACAACGACGATTGCTTGTCCAGGGGTTTTTACACATTTGGCAACGGTACAAAGGACACGGTTGACAGGTGGCGCTAGGGCAACCACATAACCTCCCACCAAAATCATGACCATTTGTAAAGTAAAAGAGGTTAGATTCCAAAAACCATCACCCCAATAAAGCACCATGTCTTTAGTGCTGGCACTGGTGAAGGTAATCCCCATAACAAACAAGGTGAGAGTTAACAGCAGAGCGAGTAGGAATGGGTCAGGGGTGTACCGGCGCATTAGCCGGTCAAAGAAACTTGCAGAAGCTTGGAACATATTGGGTTCTCCTGTTGTAAAGCTTAATCTACAGTTTATGAAACAATTCCTAAAATTTTAGTAAAATTTGTCATGGTTTAAACTTTCAATGCCCGACATGCCCGACACGACTCTTGTTATCACCAGAATCAAATGCTAAAATAATATTTGTTCATTGATCAATAAACCAAAAAGAATACAGGGAGACGAACTGATGAAAAAATCAAATCTTTATCTATCTGCTGCAATGGTGAGTGCTTTTGCGCTTTCTGGTTGTGATATGGGAAAAAAGGACAATGGTGCTGGTGCAGCTGCTAAAGGTGAAAAATGCTACGGAATCGCCAAAGCTGGCAAGAATGACTGTGCTTCATCTGAGGCTGGTACCTCTTGTCAAGGCACAGCCACCGTAGATAGTGATCCAAATGCTTGGATATATGTACCACAGGGTGTGTGTGATAAAATTGTTGGTGGAAGCCTCACCGCCGAACAGGAATAATTTCCCACAATGACAATGACTTATTTTAAATCCTCGCCTGCAAATCTGGGGGCGGGGGTTTATTTTAAACACAAACATTTCAGGGACATTATGCAGAGCAAACCATCAATTGATTGGTTTGAAGTGCACAGTGAAAATTACATGTCCAAAGGTGGTGTATCCTTAAAGCAGTTAGAAGACATCAGGCAAAACTATCCCGTCAGTGTGCATGGGGTCAGTCTTTCTCTTGGATCTGCTGAACCACTATGCCAGGAACATCTGCAAGGTTTGAAAAAGCTGATTGATTGGATAGAGCCTATTTTGGTGTCTGAGCATTTGGCCTGGAGTCGTTTTGCAGGTTCCTACTTAAATGATCTGCTGCCGATTCCTTATACTCCAGAGACCTTACAAACCTTATGCGATCACATTGAGCAAACCCAAGAGGTGCTAAGGCGGCAAATCTTGATCGAAAACCCGTCGACTTATGTGACTTTTAAAGATTCCACCATTGCCGAGCCGGATTTTCTGGCCCAGGCCATCCAACGGACTGGTTGCAAATTGCTGTTAGACGTTAATAACATTTATGTCTCTTGTTGCAATCATCAATGGGATGCAGCTGCATATCTGCGGAGTGTTCCGGCTGATTGCGTAAGCGAGATCCACCTTGCAGGCCATGCCGAGCGCGTGGTTGGCGCACATATTTTGCGTATTGATGATCATGGATCAAAAGTTTGTGATGCAGTATGGGATCTGTATCAGCAGGCGATTAAGCGTTTTGGTGTGACGCCCACAATGATTGAATGGGACACCGATGTGCCCTCTCTCGATACTTTAGTGGGAGAAGCGCATTCGGCAAATTTGGTTTTGCAAAGGGCAGGGGAGGGAACTAATGTCCTCGCTGGCTGAATTGCAACGAACATTTCACGATTGCTTGCGTGCGCGAGATATGGAGAAAGTTGAACCTTTTGTGGTCAGCACAGCTGAAATTACAGCAACAGAACGGCTGGCTGTTTACCGGGGCAATGTCTACGTGCTGCTGCATGAGGTATTGACTGAGACTTTTGCAAGAGTGCAGGCTCTTGTTGGCAAAGAGTGCTTTAAAGCACTGGCTTACCGCTTTATCTCAGAACATCCGCCTCAAAGTGGTTGTCTTTTGGAGTATGGTCGGGAGTTTGCCGGCTTTGTTGCCCAGATTCCACAGCTTGAAGATTACCCATATTTGTCAGATGTTGCACGGCTTGAGTGGTTGCTGAATGAGGCATACTACGCTGAAGACGCACCCGAGGGTGTATCCGTTAATTTGCAAGCGGTTGATGCCGAGCAGATTCCTTTGTTGCAAGTCCAATTCCCACCTGCCACATACTTTTTGCAATCTAAATTTCCATTGCGCGAGATTTGGGAACTGGCTTCTGGTGAACGGGAAGATACAGTGAATATGGGCGCAGGCGGGGATCAGGTGCTGGTAATCCGCCCAGAATGGGCAACGCAGGTGTATTGGCTGGATCCGGCAGCTTACGAATTTTTGCAAGCTCTGTATGCTGGCAATACCTTCGAGCGGGCATATGTTCAGGCTAGCAAAATCGATTCAGGTTTTGATTTGCAAGGCATGTTGGTGACGTGTCTCAACAACCGTTATTTCCTGAGTATTAAGCAAAAGAAATTATAAATTATAAAATATGGAGTGGAGATATGAAATTAACCCACAAGATATCCTCTTATTATTGTAGGACAATAAGTTTTTTCGAAGCTGCTTTGGCACCGTTACTGTTTTTGTTCATTCGTTTTTGGATGGCCAGAATTTTTTTCAAATCAGGGATGGTCAAATGGGGTAGTTGGCAAACCACAGTTTCTTTGTTCCGTTTTGAATACAAGACACCCTTTTTCACACCAGAGGCTGCTGCTTTTTTAAGTATGAGCATTGAGCTAATCGCACCAGTTTTCTTAGCAGTTGGACTGGCAACCCGATTAGCAGCGCTGCCGATGTTAGTCATGGTGATAGTTATACAGCTGACGTATCGTGATTTAGCTGAGCACTACTACTGGATGATGTTGCTGAGCCTATTGGTATTGAAAGGTCCAGGGGCGCTCTCGCTTGACTATTGGGTCGCAACACGGTGGTGTAAGCGGTAGCCTTAGTTGTTGGTCTTACTGAACAGCAACCCAATTCCGCGCCATGCGTGGCATAGACACCTCAAACTAACTTAGCTACCAACATTCTGACATGTCCGTATCGCGTTTCACAAATT
>JBDLIP010000036.1 GCA_039714795.1 Pseudomonadota bacterium
CTTGGGGCCGTCCGGATATGTCGGCGTTTATTTTTACCAAAGCCATCCTTGAAGACCAAGAATTGCCAGTCTTTAATCATGGCAAAATGCGCCGTAATTTTACTTATATCGATGATATTGTTGCAGGCACAATTGATTGTCTCGAAAACCCGCCTGCAAGTGCTCCCAAGCACCGACTCTACAACATCGGCAATGATAAATCAGAAGAACTCATGCGGTTTATTGAGGTGCTTGAACAAGCTGTAGGAAAAAAAGCCAAGCTGAGGTTCGAGCCCATGCAACCAGGTGATGTGAAAGAAACCATTGCCGATATTGCAGAAACCACTCGAGATTTTGGCTTTAGGCCGCAGACGGATATTGAGCAGGGTCTGACGCACTTTGTAAATTGGTATCGAGAATATCATCAGATCTAATAGGTACGCTCTTGACTGTCACAGATTGACCACAGTGTGCCAGGGCAAGCCCGAAAAATACCCAAAGATAGCGTTGATACAGCACCTCCATTACCAAAGCAGCCACTGCAAAAGTAATCAGGATTCCTCTGAAGGCAAGGATGTGGGGGGATATGGTTTGAATTCGTGTGAAAAAGGTTTTACACAGGGTTACAAATAGGGCGCTCATCAAAAGAAAACCGATAACTCCTGTTTCTATAAGCAGCCAGAGGTAAGTACTGTGTAGTTCAGTGAAATCTTTTACCCCCAAATTCCTTTGTTTTTGCAGAAATCCTCCCAAATCGATTCCGGTAAGAGGTTGCGCTTGCCACATTTTCAGTCCCTTTAGGCTGGATTGGATTCGATCCCATGCTCCATGATCGATGAAATTGGTGTGGTATCTGTTTACAAAATCTGAATATGCAGGAGCAAAATGCAGTGGTAAAGATTCAGGGAGCGCATATCCAAATCCGAAGATTAAACAACCCACAATAATGCCGGCTGGTATTGAGATTTTTTGCCGCCACCATTTTTGCGTGAGGAGAATAAAGAAGAGAAGGAGCACAGCTGTTCGAGAATGTGAATATAAAATTCCCAGCGTTGAAAGTATGATAAGACAGTGGTGCACGATGACAGAAAATTTTGCAAAAGACAATGTGATAATAATTGCGGTGACACAAAAGAGGCCAAAGGCGTTGGGATTTTGAAAAAATGCCCCCAAACGCCACCCATAAATCCAGGTCGAACTTTGGTATCCGAGCAGTTTTGCCAGCAAACAACATAAGATAACGACACTGTGGGTAGTGAGCAAAGCTTTGAGGCTTTTTGTTTTTATGTATTCGGTTTGTTGCCCGATCCAATAACCTGCTAAGGCATACCCAAGGCACATACACCAGCCAAGAAATTTTTTCATTGCCCATGGATCGATGGCCCTCAAATTTAGATAGGAGCGTATGAAGCAGAAGAGGAGCCACAGTGAAAAAACCGAAATCCAACACAAAAGGAAAGCGTGATTTTTGCAGGATGTTCGTTCTTCGCTATGAACCAGGCTGATAAGGATTGGCACAGCAAGGAGCGCAAGCACTACATCAGCTAGGCAAAATCGGATACTGATTTGACCAAAAGTTGGGGTCCAATAGATTTGTAGGCTGATGAGTAGAGCTGTTGCGGCGATCAGCTTGGCAGTTGGTGTGAATTGAGTGAACTGTTTCAAAGCACGATCCACCCTTACAGGAAAACAGCAACGTACAAGAATGTCACTAATGTAAGTGCACAAGGCAGCAAGGTATTCGGCAAGGGCACGTTGGATTTTTGCTGCCTTAAAGCCCATCGCTTTAAGATTTGCGCAATAAGATTAGCGCCACCCAGACTGAGCATTGCGGCTTGAAGGTTCGTTGCAAAAAGGGAACAAAGTCCGAATAAGATTATGCCAGACACTAGCATGACGCCGTGAATTAGAATTTCCTGGTGGATTTTGTTGTTTGTGATCAGAATTTCATGCTGAGGTCCCCATAAAACATCACAATAGCGAAACATGGCCAGGGGTAAGAGCATATATCGGTAAATGCTCATTTTAGAATTTATATGGAGCATTTCGCTCATAAAATTCATGACAAAAAAGAGCGTGGCTATTACCAGTAATCCACTCAACGCGAGCAGATGTTGACGATTGTTAACTTCTCTTGTGCTTTGCTGATCAGAAAGGTAAGCACTTGATTGCTGCATTTGCCAAGGAAGAGCAAGGTAGGCAAAGTGTTGGACCACAATAAAACCGTTGGCAATGGCTGAGCACAATCGATATTGACCAACAACTGACACGGGGAGTATAAAAGCAAGGAGGAAAACGTCAAAGTTATTGGCAAGCCGTGCAATGAGGTTGTTGAGGGTAAGGTTTAAAGTATGTAACAATAGAGTTGTAGATGGTATATTCCTTTTCCTCGTACGGGGCAGGTAGGTTTTGTGGTTTGCAAAAAGAAAGATCGAGAGGCCGAAGATAATCATCAGATAAAGTCCATTGGCCATGAAGAAAAATTGCTTAACCGTTTTTAGATCAGTTACCACAAGGCCAAGTACTAGCAGCAGTGATGTTGCAAAATCGCGTAGCACAAAGAAAAGGCTGATACGATTACTTGAGCGAATAATGGCCGAGATGGTTTCCAACCAGCCTGTTTGTATTCCGTAAATCAACGCAAGAACAAGTAAAATTGGAGGAGTTTTTAATATCTCAAGCGAAGTCAGTTGAATCAAAAGCACAGCAGCACCGACTACGACGCCAATGCCCAAGCTAGTTTTTAAATAGGCACGTGTAACAGTTGGGGCATTTTTAAAACGTTTACTATTGTGCTTTGTAAAGCGATTCAGCCACAAGTCACCACCGCATGATGTGATTACGGCAACCAAGTTGGACAGCAACATTAAAATCGTAAATCGTCCAAAATTTGTGGCATCCATGACAAAAAAACCGCCGAACAAGATCATCAAAGTTGGTGTTTTTGACAAAAATGCTGAGATCGTTGCCAATAGGTACTGCGGCAAAGCCTGCTTTAGAGAGGCAGTTGACACTGTCATGCGTGAATGGGGTGCTTATTGTTCTGAAAGAGAGACAAGCAAAGAGCCTTAATATCAAAAAAGTTTATGGAGTTAATCTACATTTTAATCGTTACAAACTCCAGAGAAAAATTCTAAAAACCCCAGCAGTTCAGTGAACAGTCTCCAGTGAAAATGTGCTATACTCGTGGCTCGAATTAAAAAGTCGAATTTTACCTTCTGACCTGCAGGTGCCTATAGCAATGAGTTGGATATTATGCAGCTGAATTGGCCAAGCTCATAAGAGAAACGGCCTTAATTTTTGGGGCTAGATTAAAAGACCTATCTCCAGGGTAGACAATTTGGACTTGATCTAATTGCAGTGCTTCAAGGCTGTTATAGACTGAGGCAGTTGCTTTGGGTACATCCGTGTATTTGAATTCAAATCCCAAGCGCCGCCCTTTGTCGAAGACAAGAAGGTCAATTTCTGCTTGTCCATGTGTGCTCCAAAAAAAGCAATTTTCGGATGAAAAATCATAAGCTCGGATAACTTGTTCGAGGGCAAATCCCTCCCAAGAAGCCCCAAGCTTGGGGTGCCTGCGCAAAGTTTTAAGATCAATTGTATTAATGAGGTAGTGATACAGGCCGCTATCGGTAAAATAGATCTTTGGACGCTTGACCTGTCGTTTACCAATATTTTCAAACCAGGGTTGTAAAACCCGTACCATAAAAGTACCAGCTAGAATATCTAGATATTGTTTGATGGTTTTATCGCTTTGACCAAGCGAACGCCCAATTTCGCTGGCATTAAAAATCTGCCCATGATAATGGGCCAGCATCATCCAAAAACGCCGCATGGTTGCTGGAGGGACAGAAAAGCCAAGATTAGGAATATCACGTTCCAGGTACGTACGAACGTAGTTTTCACGCCATTGCCAACTTAACTCGTTTGTGGATGCAAGATAGGATTTAGGAAATCCACCCAGCACAAATAATTTTTCCCAATCGGAAATCTCATCAATTCCAAAAGGATG
Source organism: Pseudomonadota bacterium (assembly GCA_039714795.1). NCBI lineage: Bacteria > Pseudomonadati > Pseudomonadota > Pseudomonadota bacterium. The sequence continues at coordinate 3,992 of JBDLIP010000036.1, forward strand.
CAGCTCAATGTAAGCAATACGTCCGGCAAGTGTTTCCGAAGATTGTCGGATAAGATCGCGAGATGCACTTCCAAGGATAAGATATTGCTGTTCCAGGCTAGGGTCATCAATCAGGACACGTAAAATCGGAAACAGGTTTGGTAGGTACTGAATTTCATCAATGACAATAAGGCCTGATAGCGGTTTCAATGTGGCTTGCGGATTTTGCAGTTGCTCAACGTGTAAAGGGTTTTCCAGATCAAAGACGTGTATCTCTTTTGTGCCGGCAACCTGCCTTGCATACTCATGCGCCAGCGTTGTTTTACCGCATTGACGTGGCCCAAGTATCGCAACAGCATTGTGGATGCCAAAAAGTTGACCAATTTTCTGTTGGTATTTTACTCGTTCAATCATGCAGTTTGGCTCTTTTGGAGAAATAACACGTCATTGCGTCAGTGTATCATGAAATCTCGGAGTTCAACTCCGAAACTTCATGAAGATTGACTAGAAAAATTAGTTTGCCAGCTGGGTTGAACATCTTGCTGCCACTCCCGTCGCCACGCCTGGAACATTAACACCACCCATAATGGATACTGCCAGTTCTGGCTGCCCTTTAGGTGCTGCTGCCATTTTTCTCGAATCAAAGCTGGGTTAAAAATTCCCTCTTGTATCAAGTGATTTTCATCCAATAGATCCTCAGCCCAATCGCGCAGAGGGCCTTTGAGCCATGTATCAATGGGAACGCCAAAACCCATCTTGGGTCGGTCAATAAGCGAAGAGGGGACGTAGCGATCTAAGACCTGGCGCAGCAACCATTTGCTCTTGCCACCGCGGATTTTCATATGTTGTGGTAGACTCCAAGCAAACTCAACCACGCGATGGTCAAGTAGGGGGACGCGAGCTTCTAGCGAAACCGCCATGCTGGCACGATCTACCTTGGGTAGGATGTCGCTGGGCAGATATGTCATTAAGTCCCAGTACTGCATGCGATCCATGAGGGTTGGCATGTCCACACTTTCTAAAGCAGAGGGGATCTGTCCAGTATGGCGTACAATATCTTCATTCGTGTGCCATTGGCTGATCAACTGTAGATAGAGTGACTCTTCTGAGGGTTTGGTCAAGAGAGGTTTGAACTTGTGCAATTTATCGCCAAACAAATCAGGCGTAAAAGGGAGCATGCAACCGATGCGATTCCAAGTGTGCGGGGTAAGCAAACCAATGGTGCCAGCGATACTTTTGCGAGCAAAACTGGGCAAAGCGTTGACTTTACTCCAAATGTTATTGGCTAGCAGGTAGCGGTTATAGCCAGCAAACAACTCATCACCACCATCACCGGAAAGGCTGACAGTGACATGCTGTCGTGCCAATTGCGACACCAGATGTGTGGGTATTTGTGACGCATCTGCGAAAGGCTCATCATACATCTGAGCAAGTTTGGGAATAACATCTAAAGCTTGGTCAGGTGTAACATAAAGCTCAGTATGGTCGGTCTTTAGATGGCGTGCTACCTCTTTAGCATGGTGCGCTTCATTGTAACCTGCTTCTGCAAAGCCAATTGAAAAGGTTTTAGTAGGCTGCGAGCTTTGGGTTTGCATCAAGGCTACCACTGCCGAGCTATCAATGCCGCCTGAGAGAAAAGCCCCTAAAGGAACGTCAGAGATCATCCGGCACTTGACCGCTTGTTTGAGGAGATGCTCGAGTTGATCTGTGGCCTCTGCATCAGAAAGCGAAAAATTATCTCTGGAATTAATGCCGTCTTGTGCAACTTGCAAGGCATTCCAATAGCAGCTGATTTTTGCGGTTTGCTGTTTAAGATCAAAGTGCAACATATGTCCGGGAGCTAGATGTTGAATATCTTGATAGATAGAGTAGGGGGCAGGTACGTATCCGTGCCGCATCATCAGGGCAAGTGCTTGCTTGTTGACCCTAGGTGAGCAATTTGGATGTACTCGAAGTGCTTTTAACTCAGATCCAAATAAAAATAGGCCATTATCAACGTGTCCCCAGTACAATGGTTTAATGCCAAGGCGATCTCTAGCCAAAACCAGACTTTGATTTTTCCGATCCCAAAGGGCCAGGGCAAACATGCCGACAAATTTAGACAGAGCTTTTTCAATGCCCCAAACGGCAAAGGCCTCAAGGATGACTTCCGTGTCACTATGGCCGTGAAATGGACCAGCGCCCTTTGCTAATAGCTGATCGCGCAATTCCTGAAAGTTATAAATTTCACCGTTATAGCTTAGAACGTATTGGCCTGAGTGGGATAGCATCGGTTGCCGTCCATGTTCTGAAAGATCAATAATGGCAAGACGGCGGTGCCCTAAGGCCACGCCATTTTGCGCATCAACCCAGTAACTATGCCCGTCAGGTCCCCGATGGGCAATGGTTGTCGTCATCGCATGCACGCGCTGACGCAACTCAGCATCGTTGTTTGTAGTAGATTTGGGGTTGATGAATCCGGTAAGTCCGCACATGAGTTATGTTGTAACGTTTTCTGTAGGTTAAAGCTAGGGATTTTGGGAAACGGGCTTCAATCTAAAATTTCCATCTCGACTTTCATATAAATTCCTTGTAGCTTGCTCCGAGAAGTAGTGTGTTGCCTCAATCTTTACGGGACGGCAACAGATGCGATAGAACCGTAGTATCTACATTACGTGGCTCTCAACACTTGGAGTTAGTGAAATTTCTTGATTTTTAAGGTAAAATTGGTGATCATGGTCGCAAGATTAGAGAGAAAAAGAGATTATTTATGCAAAATTTTGACGGCGAAGTAGTTACTTTACACATTGCTGATAATGGCAGGTGGATTGCCCATTTTGTAGGAGATTTAAAAATGAGCTTTTATGGGGATACACCAAATGAGGCCTACGATAAACTAATGGCAGCTTGTAAGTCGGAACAGGCAACCTATGACAAAAAAACTACAAACGCAGATCAAAAAAAGCCGCTTATATTAATAGAAAGGGAATATGCCTCACAATGGCAATCCAAAAAGAAGTAAAAACCTCTGTTTCCTGATAGTTCTTATGCCCATGTCATGGATTTTTTAATCCGCTCTACCTGCAATATCCATCCGATCTGCCAATTTCATCTTTACGGCTAACCCAGTCCCGTGCATTTTTAGCTGTAAGTGCGTTCTGAATCAAGTCAACCTGGCTCTGCCAGGTTGACTTGATCCAGACTTCTGGTCTTGCATATAATGCTGTTGCCCAAAAAGCAAAATTTTTCTTAGAAACATAGTTATATACCGCATTTATAACTATGTTTTTTAGAAAGACTAACTCCTTTGATGGTGAGAATGCCTTGTTCTTAAAGGGATTATGGCAATAAATGAAAGTTCCTAGTTACAATTTCCGGGAGTTGAGGTTGGATAGGTACTCCCGAAGGTGGAACATTGAACTGATGTTCGCTCACTGCAAGCGAAACGGGTTCAATCTTGAGGATACACACCTTAAGGACATCATAAGGACATCATAAGGACATCATAAAGGGTTGAAAAGTTGTTTGCAGTGCTTGTCTTCGCTTTGGCAATTTCATTCCTTATCGGCAGGCAAGAAGAAAAAGCCAACCCAACCCAGTATAAGTCAACGGTTAGTGCACCAGCTTACTCAACTTTCAGACGAGGATTTGATGCTTTAAGAAAATATTTTGTGCAAACAAAGGAAGCAGCAATAATGTTGGTGGCCAATCTAATGCCACCACTTTCAGAGATGGCTATTTATGCGGGAGAGACAAAAAATGTCCGGTAGTGAGATAATTAATAATAAATTAAATTTATTTGTGTAACTTAGTAAGTGTAGGCAACAATTATTTCATTGGAGGACTGATAAATGTTTAATAAAATGTTTTATAGAGCAGCTTCTTTTTTGATAGCCATCATGCTATCACCTTTTTTGTTGCAAAATAATGTTATTGGGGATGAGATTGAAAATCGGCTATTAAAAAAACAGTTGAAGAAATTAGGCATTACCGATAAAATTTGGGAGGGATTTGTGGAAACTAGCGACATTATTGCAGTGGAAGACCTTAGTTTGGTTTGGGGAATTAATATAAAATCTGGTAAAGGAAGAAGAATCTGCGCCAAAGCTTTGACAAAATTTAAAATTGCTGAACGAATGCAATTTACAGAACCCAAAAGATGGAATAAGCAGACAGAAGAATTTTCTTTTAAAGACTCTTTTAAAGACATTGAAGAAAATGCGAAAAAAAAATGCGGTGAAGCTGCGGTAAAAAAAGTAAGGTCGGTTACGAGTTACTATAGATAGTCCTAAACTAGAATCAACGACCCTCTACTTGTTTGATAAGGAGGGACCATCTCTGGTCTCTCCTACTATAAGAACGCAGCGTGAAAGTTTCCCCTCACTGCGCTCAAGCCTTGGATAAGGTCGCCTTGCGACGTCCCGGCGCTCTACTCACCTTACCTTTGTCCCGTTCTTCAAAGTATACTTTGAATTATGGGTCCTAGGAATGGGATGCCCCTCTTATTTTAATATGGCGTTTGATGGGTATAACGGCCAAGACGGATCAAAGTACCTCTTATCCAAAACTCAGGTAGTGTAAATGAGCACTTTGAGCGTATCAGGAAACAGAGGTTTTGATTTCACTTCGGTATAGTTCAATGATAGGTAAGCCGCTGTGTCCTAAAGCGTTCCAAACAAACGGTCTCCTACATCGCCAATGCCTGGGATTACATAAGAGTTTTTATCCAACCCCTGATCAAGGGAGGCCAGGTAAATCGGAACATCTCCATAGTTTTGACTTATATTGGCGATGCCCTCAGGAGCTGCAACAAGTGCCATGAACAGGATTTTTGTTCTTGCTACGCCGTGTTTGATCAAAGTATCCAGGGCATAGCAGGCGGTATTTCCGGTTGCCAGCATAGGATCTACCAAGATAAAGACATGATCATTGGCATCTGGAAGTTTGACTAAATATTCCACAGGTTTTTTGGTATCCGCTTTACGGTATAAACCAATGTGACCTTGTCTGGCAGTGGGAATTAGTTGTACAAGCCCTTCAGACATCCCAAGACCTGCTCTCAAGATCGGCACCACCACCATTTCTGGATCGGAAATTTGTGGAGCCTGCATGGGCATCAAGGGCGTTTCAATCTGGGTTTGCTGCACTGATAGTTGACGCGTGACCTCATATCCCATCAGCAGGCTGATTTCTCGCAACAGTTGACGGAAGATTCCGGGCTCGGTTTCTTGTTTGCGCATTAGAGTCAGTTTGTGCTGGATCAGCGGATGATCCAAGATGTGTAGGTTGTGGAAGGTGGGGTGTGTTTTCATGGGTATCCTCAGCGTTTTTATTCAGTACGGATATTTTTAACCTCTGCAATTTCGCTAGAATGATTACTAGGTAGGGGCTTGCGCCCTAGGATATAGGGCATTAATCGTCCCATATTTCTTGCATCATCAATACCGCGGTGGTGTGTGCCCTGTAGTTCTAGTTTTGCTGCCTTTAATGCCTTTGTCATTCCATATTTTTTTCGCAAGCCTTGCGTGGAGGAGAAAAGCTTTTTAATATTAACATGTGGTGCACCAATAGGAAAAGGAACTTGATGGAAATCACTATCTCGCTGTAGCTGAGTGTTGTCATAGTCACCCCATGAGCAGAACAAAAAATTCTCATATTGATACAGCCATTCTTTGAATATTGATATCGCATTGGGGTACGTCAATGCACCGTCAACATCTTGTTGGGTGATTGTTGTCAATTTTGTGCAAAATGGGGTTAGTATTTTATGCCGAACAGGCCTAATAAAAATCGAAAATTCATTGATGGCAATAAGTTTGGTTGCTTCTATAATCACGGCGCCAATTTCTATGGTTTCCATTTCATATTTTGGAATGGATCCTTTATTGCAACAAGTTGCCTCAAGATCAACGATTAAAAAGTGTTGGTATTGCTGTAAAGCTATTTCCATGATGTGCTTCCATAAACGTTATTGAGGTTTTAATCCAAGGTACTCAAAGCCTGCCGAAAAATCAGGATTGTTCATCAAAAAAATTTAAATGCTCCGTTACCTCAATAACCCCAATGGTGTAAGATGATTTTGAAACAAAAAACTCTTCACCCATCAGGTGAAACAACGGAGCAAAACCATGGTACTTCTCTATGTCGTATCATTCAAGTGCCAAGGCACATTTTTTTGGCAATTTCATAGCTCTTGCAGGACTGCCCCTATTTCCAGCAGGTATACCGGTTAAGGAGCTTGGGAGAATAGGCACACTTTTTCTTTACTACATTTCCTGTTATATTCTAAGCTTTAAGCAGGCACAAGTTAGAGTGGTTAAAGACGACATGGACGATCTCGCCGTATTACACAGTGAACTCACTGAAAACATTAATGCCGCCAGTGACTTGCAATCATTAGAGTCGGTGCGGGTGGCAGCACTTGGTAAGCAGGGCAGCATTTCGTTGCTTTTGAAAGGGCTAGGCAAGCTAGCTCCCGATCAACGCAAACAGCAAGGTCAAGCCCTTAATAATCTACGAGAATCAATTACTCAAAGCTTGGATACCAAAAGGAAGCAACTGGAAGCAGCAGCACTTGAGGTTCGCCTGGCACAGGAAAAAGTGGATGTGACATTAGAGGCTCGTCCTGCCACAGTTGGCAGCATTCACCCCTTTACTCAAGCCCTTTATGAAATTGTAACCATATTTAAGGAGATGGGCTTTTCTGTGGCTGAAGGGCCGGACATCGAAGACGATGAACACAATTTTACTGCTCTGAATATTGCCCCAGAGCACCCGGCAAGACAAGAGGCCGATACGTTTTATTTACCGCCAAGGGAAGACGGAATGTCAGTAGTGTTACGTACGCACACCTCACCGGTACAGATTCGCACACTTCGAAAGACCAAACCACCGGTTTGGATTATCGCACCTGGAAGGACATATCGAAGTGACTCAGATCCCACTCACACGCCTAATTTTCATCAGGTTGAAGGACTCTTAATTGATGAAGGCATTCATATGGGGCATTTAAAAGGCTGCTTGGTTGAGTTTTGTCGGCGCTTTTTTGGTGTTGATGATCTACCAGCACGCTTTCGGCCAGCGTTTTTTCCTTTTACCGAGCCATCGGCTGAGATGGATATTGGCTGCTCGCGCAAAGGTGGTGAGTTTAAGATTGGCGCAGGGGATGATTGGCTAGAGATTTTGGGGTGCGGCATGGTACACCCGAATGTTTTGGAAAACTGTGGCATTGACTCAAGCCAGCACCAGGGTTTTGCTTTTGGTACTGGGATCGAGCGCATGGCGATGCTCAAATACGGCATTCCCGATTTGCGTGCATTTTATGAGTCAGACAATCGTTGGCTGCACCACTATGGTTTTTCAGTTGTTAACGCTCTAAGCGGAGATACAATCTAATGAAAATTACTTTATCTTGGCTCAAAGATTATCTTGAAACCGAAGCGAGCTTAGAAGAAATTACCGAGCGCCTTTCTATGTTGGGCTTAGTGGTGGACGATGTAACCCATCCAGGAAGGGCCTTTAAGGACTTTAGTGTAGCTGAAGTTATCCAAGCGGGCCCTCATCCCAACGCGGATCGATTAAAAGTTTGCCAGGTTAAGACTGGCAAGCAGACGTTAGAAATTGTCTGTGGGGCTCCCAATGCGCACACTGGCATGAAGGCGGTATTGGCTCCCATTGGTGCGGTGATTCCAGCCACTGGCAAAGCCCTTAAGCTTGGAAAAATTCGTGATGTGGAAAGTCAGGGTATGTTGTGTTCAACCTTTGAGTTGGGCCTGGCCGAGCAATCAGATGGTGGCATTATGGAGCTCGATGCCGATGCTCCTGTTGGTGCGCCTTTCGCCCAGTATTTGGGAATTGATGATCCGGTTATTGACATTGAAATTACCCCCAACCGTGGTGATTGTCTTGGGGCCTATGGTTTAGCTCGAGATTTGGCCGTATCAGGTTTGGGAACTTTAAAAACACTGCAAATTCCTGAGATTGCTGGTCAATTTAAGAGCGACATCCTGGTTGAGATTGATCCAATAACCACAGACGTTTGCACGATGTTTGCTGGACGGCTGATTTGCGGCGTTAAAAATTGTCCCAGCCCTGATTGGTTGCAACACCGCCTGCGCGCCATTGGCTTGCGGCCTATCTCAGCATTGGTAGATGTTACCAACTATCTTGCCTACGATCTGGGGCGCCCGATGCACGTGTTTGACGCTGATAAGCTCTCTGGCAATCTAAATATTCGCTTTGCCAAGACAGGTGAAAAGATCCAGGCCTTGGATGACAAAGAATATAACTTGGATGATTCGATGATTGTAGTAGCCGACCGGCAACAAGCGCATTCAGTCGCTGGGGTGATCGGAGGCGAAGAGTCTGGTTGCACATTAGAGACCACCAACGTATTTGTCGAATCAGCTGTGTTTGACGCGCTTTCCATTACCATGACTGGACGTAAGCTGAATATCCTCACTGATTCGCGATATCGCTTTGAGCGTGGCGTGGATGCAAACCAAGTGATCCCAGCGATGGAAAAAGCCACTGCATTTATTCTTGAGCATTGTGGCGGTGAAGTCAGTGAAATCGAAATTGCTGGATCTCTGCCTAAGGCACCAGTGTCTGTTGCTTTTAGACCAGATCGTGTTAAGGAACTGGTGGGTATTGATGTGCCTAAGGCTGAAATTGCTGAAATTTTATCCAAACTAGGCTTTGGCCTTGATAGGGAAAATTTTGAAAAGTGGAATATTGCAGTGCCTACTTGGCGGCATGACGTGGCCATTGAAGCAGATCTGGTTGAAGAGGTAGTGCGCATTCATGGATATAATGATATTCACAGCATTCCTCTGCCTAAACCAGGTCACACAACACAGGTGGATAAAGTAGGATCCAAGCGACGCCACCGCAGTTGGGCGGTGCGCCGAGCGCTCGCGAGCCACGGCATGAATGAAGCACTCACCTGGTCATTTTTGCAAGAGGATCGAGCCAAGTTGTTTGGTGGCGGTAGCGCTGAGCTTAAACTCATCAATCCAATTAGTGCTGATCTTTCCGACATGCGGCCTTCTCTATTGCCAAATTTGATTGATGCCTGCCAGCGTAACCATAATCAAGGCCGTGCTAACACAGCATTATTTGAAATCGGACCGCAATTTTATAATACAACCCCTGACGGGCAACAGTGGATAGTAGCAGGTGTGCGCTCAGGTGAAAATCACCGGCGGCATTGGCAATATCCAGTACGCCCAGTTGATGTATATGATGCCAAGTCTGATGCATTGGAGGCGCTAAAAGCGTGTGGCATCAATGTGGACAAGGTGCAGATCGTCTCTAAGGCTCCAAATTGGTATCATTCTGGACGATGCGGTACTTTGTGTTTGGGGCCAAAAAACACCCTGGCGTATTTTGGTGAATTGCATCCAGCCACATTGAAATCTATGGAGGCGCAGGGTCCCATGGTGGGGTTTGAAGTGATGCTGCAAAATTTGCCCAGTAAGGGCCAAGGTAAAGGTAGGGGGGGTAAAAAGTTGGTGATGTCGCCCTATCAGCCGGTGGAGCGTGACTTTGCCTTTGTTGTTGATCAAGACATTGCAGCGGGTGATGTAATCAAAGCCGTACGTAAGGCTGAGTCAAAGTTGATTACTGATGTCACACTGTTTGATCTCTACCAAGGCAAGGGTGTTCCAGAGGGTAAAAAATCTCTGGCGTTGTCGGTGCGGCTTGAACCGCAGCAAGCGACTTTGACCGATGCGGAAATTGCAGCCGTGTGCGATAAAATCGTAGCGCAAGTTGCTAGTGCTGTAGGGGGAGAGTTGCGTGGGTAACTCCATTGGCACCTAACATCGTTGGCGATGTTATCCCGAAGTGAAATCAAAACCTCTGTTTCCTGAACGGCAGTCAGTGTAAACGAGCACATATCTCAGCACACACCGTATCCGTTTCCGGTACGACGGCCGTGTTGGTTTTACTGGATTTCTTGCACCAACTCCGTTAACCTGTTGAAAGTAGTACTCTACAAGGTGACCCTTTAAAACAATGATTCCTCTCGAGCGTATACGTAATTTTTCGATTGTTGCCCATATTGATCATGGTAAATCGACTCTTGCAGACCGACTAATTGAGGTGTGCGGTGGCATTGAAAAACGTGAATTGCAAGCGCAGATGTTGGATTCTATGGACATCGAGCGTGAGCGCGGCATTACCATTAAAGCACAAACCGTACGCCTGACATACAAAGCTGAAGACGGCGAAACTTATTATCTTAATCTGATGGACACTCCCGGTCACGTGGATTTTGCCTACGAAGTCAGCCGTTCACTAGCGGCATGTGAGGGTTCGTTGTTGGTGGTTGATGCTAGCCAAGGAGTAGAAGCGCAAACCCTGGCAAATGTCTACCTGGCTCTTGATAACAATCATGAGATAATTCCAGTGTTGAATAAGGTAGATTTGCCAGCAGCTGATCCTGAACGCATCAAAGCTCAGATTGAAGAGGTTATAGGCCTTGATGCCAGTGATGCGTTGCTTATCTCTGCTAAGACAGGACTGGGCGTTGCTGCTGTTCTTGAGGCACTAGTCCGCCGACTTCCTGCGCCTAAAGGCAAGTTAGATGTGCCCTTAAAAGCTATGCTTGTGGATAGCTGGTATGATTCTTATTTGGGTGTGATCATATTGGTGCGCATCAAGGATGGGGTGCTGAAGAAAAACATGAAGATCCGGATGATGGCAAAGGGGGCAACTTATCAAGTGGATCAGGTGGGTGTATTTACTCCCAAGCGCATTTCCGTTGATCAGTTAGGCCCAGGTGAGATAGGCTTTATCACGGCCAGCATTAAGTCAGTCTCTGACTGCCAGGTGGGTGACACCATCACGGAAGAAAAACGGCTTGCAGCTGAACCACTACCAGGGTTTAAACCCAGCATTCCGGTGGTGTTTTGCGGGCTTTTTCCAGTGGATGCTGGTGAATTTGATCACCTTAGACAAAGCCTTGAACGTTTGCATTTGAATGATGCCAGCTTTCATTATGAGGCTGAAACTTCTGCTGCCCTTGGCTTAGGGTTTCGCTGTGGATTTTTAGGCTTGTTGCACTTGGAGATCGTTCAAGAGCGCCTGGAGCGTGAATTTGATTTGGACTTGGTCACAACGGCTCCCAGTGTGGTCTATAAAATCCATATGAACAACGGTGAAATCAAAGAGATGCACAATCCGGTTGATATGCCAGATGTTGTGAAAATCAATTTTATCGAAGAGCCCTGGATTAAGGCCACCATTATGGTGCCGGATGACTATTTGGGTAGTGTGCTCTCACTGTGCACTGAACGCCGGGGTGAGCAGGTGGAGCTTACCTACGTGGGCTCAAGGGCCATGGTGGTCTACAAGTTACCGCTAAATGAGATCGTGTTTGATTTTTATGATCGACTTAAGTCAGTCAGCAGGGGCTATGCGAGCTTTGACTATCAAATGGAAAATTACCGGGAAGGGGATCTGGTCAAACTGGCAATTTTGATCAATGGCGAGCCAGTGGATGCGCTATCAATCATTGTGCACCGAAGTCACGCTGAGCCTAGAGGACGTGAGCTTTGTAGCCGTCTAAAAGAGCTAATCCCCCGGCAACTGTTTAAGATTGCCATTCAAGCCGCCATTGGCGGCAAAATTGTCGCACGCGAAACGGTTTCGGCAATGCGCAAGGATGTTACAGCTAAGTGCTATGGTGGTGATGTTTCCCGTAAGCGCAAGCTGCTCGATAAACAAAAAAAGGGAAAAAAGCGCATGCGCAATATTGGTAATGTGGAAATTCCCCAGAGTGCTTTTTTGGAGGCGTTGAAAACGGGGAAGGATTAGGGTGCATTCAGTAAAGTATACCCGTCCCGGGCATAAATGGCGCTTTTGGACACCCTCTTCTGTAGCCGTCATCCTGAACGCTGATTTTCCAAACGTGCGACGTAGTCGCGCGAATTAGAAAATCTTTGCGATCTATTGAGCGTCATCCCGGACTTGATCCGGGACAGGATCCATTTCCAACCCAATCATTTTCAACTAATTTAGTTTGGCTCTTTTGCGTTTTGTATTGCCTCAGATGGAATCGGACATTTGCAACGTAACCTAACTTGAGGAGCAAAATGGGGGCATCGCTGTGAAAAGGGGGCTTTTGATGTTTGCGGGTAACTGAGAGTTCTGTTGCGATATCTTTCAAGAAGCTTGTTAGTAAACCATTTC
>JBDLIP010000037.1 GCA_039714795.1 Pseudomonadota bacterium
GTGTATTATATATCTGAGAAAAATGACAACAGATCAGAATGGAAACTGAATAGATTGCTCAGTATTTTACTACAATACTCACTAATAAAAATATCAGGCGATGATATTTCTATTCATCGTTTGGTCTCTGGCTGGATCAAGGATAAATTAGATCAAGAACAGAAGTTGAAATATCTGAAAAAGATGCAAACTGCAATTGAAAAAATATATCCTAAAAAAGTTGCAGGCGATGCTACTTCTGGCAGAGAACAACATCTAATAAATCAGACAATTCCTCAGCTGGAAAAATTTCTCCAAGAAGTAAGTTCTTTTTCTTCGGATGAAGGACAAGTTTCTTTGTATGCTCTTACCTATCGTATTTTAAATGAACCCCACAAGGCGGAACATATATTAGAGGAAGCCTTAAAGATTAATGAATCTTTTTATGGTAAAAACCATCCCACCAATTTGCAGATTTTAAATTTATTGAGTTCCGTTTATCACCATTTAGGAGAAAGTTCAAAAAATCTAGAAATTTTAAAAAAAGTTGTATTGATTAGCGAAGAAACCCACGGGAAAGATCATCCCAAAACAGCACGTGCATTGTTCCAGTACGCTACAGCATGCATGTTGTTAGGAGATTTTCATCCAGTAAAGGCCTTACTTGAACGAGTGCGGATGCTATATCAGAAGCATTATAGTGACGATCATGTTGAAATGGCTCAGGTGTTATATGTGCTAGGTTGGGTTGATTATGTGTTGAATAAAAGACTAAAAGGAAAAAAAACATTAGAGCACACGCTTCAAATACACTCTCAAAATCCCACGTCAGTCTCTAATCTAGCATATAATCAGACACTCTTGGGATTAATTCATTATGATTTAGGTGATTCAGAAGAATGTGAGACATATTTTCGAAATGCCCTTAATATAAGAAAAGAATTACTTGGTTCTGATCATATCTGGACTGTATTTTCAACAGTGAATTTAGCCTTGGCTTGCGCAGCAATGCACAAAACTTCTGAAAGCACGCGTCTTTTGACTGAAGCTTTAAGTTTTGTTGAAAAGGATGAGAACACAACAAATGCATGGATATCTATTTTGGTTGCTCGTATGGGGATTGTCTATTCCATCTTAGGGAATGATTTGCAAAGTAAGAAAATATTAATGAATGCTATTGAAAGGTTTAAAAAGAAATACGATGGTGATCACATCATGCCGTCCACCGTCTCTGCAAATTTGGGAAATGTCTATCGTTTGCTTGGAGACGTTCAAAAAGCCAGAAAGCTTTTGCGGCAATCACTTAAGGTAATTCAACGCACCTATGGTGATAATCACCCCACAACCGCAATGACCATGGCTAACCTGGCACTAACCTTAGATGGTACAGAAAAAGAAAATTTATTGAAAAAATCCCTAAATGTATTTAAGAATTTTTACCCTCCTCATCATCCAAATATCAAGAGGATTGCGTCAGAACTTGAAAAAGAAAAGGTATCTACCTCTGGTGTCAATGAGTTAAAAAATTCTCTCAATCCTGGTTATTATATCCTCTTGCCTTTCTAAATTACAAAGACTAATATCCGCGTGGGAGGGGGGTTGCTCCCTCAAATTATGGAGTAGATGGAGAATGAAAAAAGTTTACCTTTTATCAGTTGTGTTGTTTGTGCAGGTGTTTTGTTTTGTATCAGAAAATTGTTCTGCAAATCTGAAAAATCTCTCCGAACAACCGAAACTTGGGAGAGATGTTTTAGGACTTAGCTCGAATACTCTTTAGCATTATTAGGAAAAAGATTAGGATGCTTGAGGTAGGGGATGTTGTTCCCCCGATTTATGGAGGAAGAAAATGAGTAAGCTTTGCCTTTTATCAGCAGTTTTAGCGGCCCAAGTATTTTGTTTTGCAGCAGAAAATTGTTTTGCAAATACAGATAGTTCCTCTGAACAATCAGAATCTGGAAAAGAGATTCTGAAGCTTACCGAAAATGGTAACTAGTGTTTGTTTGCGGTTTTATGTTTGGTAGATTCATCATTTACTTGGTATTTCCCGAACAAATAACAACAAGCATTCTTGCTTGAAAAATATCCTAGCGAAGCTTAGCCTCAGACCACCACATTGACCGTTACCGGCCGAAGAGCGGTCAGAGGCTTATTATCTTTAAAGCATACCAACCTAAAACTTCACCCTAGCCCCCAACATTGAAGTGCTCATGGTCGCAAAGTCAGTATCATCACCGCGGCGTGACAGTTTATACCAGCGCCAGCCCCAGAAAAATTCTGCGGCAATGATATCAGCTCTTTGTACCAAAAAGGCACCGTAAGATCTGGTTCTATCACCAGCTTTGTCCAGGTTGAGCATTTGACCATAGTCAAGGGCAATGGCAGTCTTTCCGAGTTCAAACCATTCTCGCTGATAACCCAATTTAGCAAACCACATGTCAGCGTGCTTACGCTCTTTCTGTTCTTCTTTGGTGAAATGACGCGATCCAGTCGATCCTGCAACACTGATTCCAAAGGGAGCCAAAACTGACAGTGATGCGTTGTATTGGACGTATTCTGGATACTTTCGAGCAACAGCCGCCGCAGCTTTGATTTTATACCCTGCATAGCTTCCTGCAAATTTCAAAGATCCATCATAAGAATCGGTATCCAGGTGGGTTGCCCCTAGGGTAAAACCATAAATACTTGGGGTATCATAGCGAATCCGGTCCGTACGACGCAGCCCATTAAAGCCATCCCAAACTTCTTTAACCCGGGGTAGATCTTCGGTTGCCTGCGGATCTTTTTTGTTGTAAAAGCTCATACTACCGGCGAATTCTTCAAAGCTTGGACCATCAGCAATCACATTTGTTGCTGACAAATCAGCATCATTGGTATGGTCTGAAGCTGTTTTACCCTTACCAACCCAAAGGCGCCCTAGTTTCTTGTGATCAAACCAGACCTCCAATTGACGGTCGGTAATGACAGTCCCTTGTGATGGCTTATCGATAATATCCACCTTGGAGCTGGAATTGGACTCCACCTGCATAACAATTTGTGCGCCCACTTTGAAGTCTTCGTTGACACGCCCCTCCCCCTTGAATTTAAATCGGGTTGAACTTGTGTCGTTGTCTACATGGAAAAATTTTGAACTATTGCCATTATCAGCAAACATCACTGCTCGGTTAACGTGACCACTAACAGCAAGTTTGATTTTATCGTTGCCCGAGGTCACTTTTTGCTTTTCTTTTTCTGCTTTGACCGCTTCCAGTTTACGTTGCTGGCACTGATGCAGCCTTGCTTCAGCAGCAACTAAGTTGCTCGGTAAGGGAGGTTCGGTTTTTTGACTTTCTTGCTGTTGTAATTGTGCCTCTAGGGCATGTACCCGCTGGGCCAATTGTTTGACTAAATTTTTTAACTCTTGCACTTCGCCGGAAGTAGATTTTTCCACAGCATGAACAAACGATTGAGGCCAACACAATACGCCCGTCAGAGCAAATACCATGCAGCGATTACCACGCAGAACCTTCCGTATATTCAAAATTGACCTCCCAAGCATTGGGTAGAATTTTCCTACCTCCTGGTCAACAAATTATCACAATTTAATTAAAATGTCACGCAACACTCTAACCAATGCAGGGCAGTTCAGTTGCGATATTAATATTGGAGAGATATTTGTTGGAGCCATCTAGTCGTACCACACAAACAATATAGCCTTTGCGCAGCCTCTCAATCTATGGAAAAATCGCAGAAATGTGGCTGATACTCCTTTTTAAAAATTTGTGACAGAACCAATGGCTATTCAACTCAACTATTATCGATAGTTGCATTTTCAGATAATAGCGTGGTTGTTTATTCTCACCCGCGATGATAAAAAACACTCTATTATCGTATATTGATTTTTTCGAGAATAACGATTATCCTCACGATATAATCAATGAGGTCACTAACATGGATATACAACAATCTCCGTCGGGTACTATAGCAAAATCTCCAAAAGGCTATAAGGCCTTTATACCAGGGCTACCTCATGAAACAGTAATCATATATTGCTTAAATCCTCATCTACAAAGGGATACCGGCCGTTTTCAGCCTGCAAAAAGCACGTAGTATTGCACGTATCTGCAAAAGCTCTCAAACCCTTTGTAGATAAGGTTTTGGGAAAAACAACATAATCTTCATGAGGTAGCCCTGGCCTTTATACCAAATCCATTGCCACCTGTTATTGAGTGGAACAATCAGCTTGTCGGTACTTTATCGCGCGCAGATTTTGTATTGGGCAAACTTGCTAGGGAAGGTAATAAACTGCCTAATCCACACTTATTAATGCGCCCTTTTATAACACTTGAGGCAGTATTATCAAGCAAAATTGAAGGTACTCGTGCAACAATTGGAGAAATATTAGCGCATAATGCTGGCATTCAGGTGGAGCAAAACCCTGATGATCTACAGGAAGTGCAAAACTATATTACTGCTTTAAATTTCGGCCTAAAGCGGCTTGAGGAACTGCCATTATCGTTACGCCTTATACAAGAGATCCACGAACATTTAATGCAAGGTGTCAGGGGTTCGCATGCTACCCCTGGTGAATTTAGAAGAACTCAGAATTGGATTGGACCACCTGGATGCACTTTAAATACTGCTAAATTTGTACCACCACCGGTTAATCATTTAATGAGCTGTTTGGGCGAATTAGAAAAATTTATGCATGACAGGCAGCTTCCCCCACTTATTCATATAGCGTTGTGCCATTATCAATTTGAAGCAATTCATCCATTTTTAGACGGCAATGGACGCATTGGTCGTTTGTTGATTACATTGCTGCTTATTGAACAAAAAACATTGCCGACACCGTTACTATACCTTAGTGCTTTTTTTGAAGCGACTCGTGACGAATACTATAGACAGCTTCATAGTATAAGCAGCAAGGGTACCTGGCACGACTGGCTGATTTATTTTTTAAGCGGTGTTGCTGTACAATCGGAAGATGCCTTATCACGGGCCGAAAGGATTAATGACCTTCTTGCTAAATGGAAACTACAAGTTGCAAGTTCTGCATCTAGTGTACCAGTTGATATTGTTGAGCATTTCGCGGTGAATCCTTATCTCACTATCAAAAAAATTGCAGAGGAGCTTGCAATCGCTTATAGCACAGCCCAAAGAGGTATGCAAAAACTTGAGGCAAAGCAAATTATCAAACAAGTTGGCGATAACAAACGAGATAGAGTTTACTGCGCCACTGAAATTTTGAATATATTGGAAGAGCCAGCAAAAATACATGCAGATATGGAGGAATAGGTGTAAAAACTGGACATTATTACTTTGGGCCCACACCCAAAAGATTCGATAATTTTGATTATGGTTTAAATCCCATGAAGGTACGAAATGCGACGTGTAATCATAGTCCCACTTGTCTCACTTCCGAGAAATATTGGATCCTGGATTGGGGGTTGCATCCTCATCCAACTAGTTATATCCTGGTTTTTGGTGATTCCCCTCCCCGCTTTTGGTTAAGGGAATCGGTGTATTATTAACAATGGTTCAAAGGAGATATCCATGCCAAAATTTTTCACATTTATTTTTTTTAGTATCCTTTTTACGGCTACCACTTATTCCCTACAAGCAACGGATGATTCGTTATCTGAGGATCCGTTTAGTGACCTAACGTATAGTGACTCAGGAAGTATAGAAAGTATAGAAACTACATACCAAGATGATTTACCTGAAACTATAAAAAATCAAGCTATAGAGTTCTCTAATTTTTTTCAACTGTCTATCAGTTTTCACAATGATTATGTTATTGGGTCCCTGAGGGAAGAGCCTAAACTTTTCACAAATTATAATAAAAGAGAAATCCCAGTAATCGTGGATAACACAACTTTCTACTTTTACAACCAATTTAGGTTTGTCGGCCGCCTCTCCCTATTGAAATATACGTTCCTCTTAATGCCTCCTAAGCATAGAGAAAGCGCCTTTGATGAATACAATGCTTGGGCTAGTCAGGAGAGCTGCAAATTTCCACGACGCATGCCAAGACTGAATCAGTTCGATGGTCTAAAAGAATTTTTACAGAAGCTCCCATACAACCCAAATCTATGGTCTAATGAGCAAGGAATAAAACCATTGCTAGAGACGTTCCCTACGCTAGGCGAGTTTGACGCAGAATATCCATTCGAATGTTATTTTACTAATCGATTCTAAACAACAGAAATTCTAAGAGCAGGCTGACTTCAGCACACAAATCAATCCATGAACTATAAACTCATCAAAGCTCTGCTCTTAGCCCTGTTAGGAATGTTGCTGCTGCTCTACACCCCTGAGCAACTGATCCAATTTTTGGGCGCATGGAGCTTGAGCGCCCTGAGCTGCCTAGTAGCGTATGGCTTGGGCTCCGTTCCCTTCGGGTTAATTCTCACAAAGCTTTTCCTCAGACAAGATATTCGCGAAACCGGATCCGGGAACATTGGCACCACCAATGTTCTTCGTACCGGGCACAAGGGACTTGCCAGCGTCACCCTCTTTCTCGATGCAGGAAAGGGAGCATTTGCAGTGTGGTACTTGCCTGCGTTTCTTCCCGTAATTAGCTTTCCTTATTCAGGTTTTATCATTGGCGGACTCGCACTGTTGGGGCATATATTGCCAATTTGGCTGGGTGGCAAGGGCGGCAAAGGGGTGGCCACGACATTTGGAATTTTATTGATTCTTGCCTGGCCGGTTGCTCTGCTTGCACTGGTAACATGGATTGTAATTGCACTCACAACGCGGTACTCGTCCCTGGCAGCGCTTATAGCTGCTATCCTGACTCCACTCTATGCCTATGCATTTGCTGATCAGGTCTATGTCATCTTTACTATTTTTATAGGAGCCATTTTGTTCTACTGTCATCGAGGAAACATTAAAAACTTGATCCAAGGGACAGAGACAAAAATTGGACGCGGCACATAGAAATTATATCACTGACTCAGAGCGCCTGGCATGGGTGCAACTAGCCCGTACCTCCAAGATCGGACCTAGCACGCATAAAAAACTGATCCAGCGTTTTGGCTCGGCCCAAGCTGCACTTAAGGCGATTCCCGAGCTGCCGCAAACCAAACACTTGAAACTTTGCTCGCAAGCAGAGGTCGAACAAGAATTTACAGCACACGAAAATTTTGGCGCGCAACTACTGCTTTCCTGCAATCCAGCTTACCCCATGTCCCTTAAAGCCATACACGATGCGCCCCCAGTACTCAGCATCTATGGCCAAGTGGAGCTTTTGCACAAACCATGTCTTGCTATTGTAGGGGCTCGCAATGCCTCCCTAAATAGCAAACATTTTGCTAAAATGATCGCTGAGGACCTAGGACGCAATGGATGGATCATTGTCTCAGGCCTGGCCCGCGGTATTGACACCTTTGCCCACAAAGGGGCTCTTGCAACTGGAACGATGGCTATACTTGCAGGTGGCGTTGATCACATTTATCCGCAAGACAACACAACTTTGTATCATGCCATTGCCAAAGATGGCCTCATCATTAGTGAGGCTCCCTTTGCTGCTGGGCCCCAGTCACATTTTTTCCCCAGACGTAATCGAATCATTTCAGGGCTGTCTCAAGGTGTGGTGGTGGTTGAAGCTGCAAAAAAGTCAGGATCACTCATTACTGCTAACAACGCGCTTGAGCAAGGCCGCGAGGTTTTTGCCGTACCTGGCTCTCCGCTCGATCCAAGATCCCAAGGAACCAACACCCTCATTCAACAAGGTGCGAGCTTGGTGCAATCTTGGGAAGATATCTGCAAAGAACTCAGCCCTACTACAAAAATAACAAATTACAACACGCATACTACTGACAGTTCTACACAAAATGAGGACTTTTTACCCACAGGTGGTGAAAAATTAGATGCCACTTGTAAAAAAATCCTTGAAAATCTAAGCACAACTCCTGTAATTCTAGACGAGTTAGCCCGGCAATGTTGTATATCGCCGGAGCAAGTTTTGTGGGGAACTTTGGAATTGGAGCTTGCTGGGAAGGCTCAGCGTCTGCCCGGTAATCAAATCGCGCTTATGTATGGAAAGAAATGATGAAAGTTGTTGTTGTCGAATCACCGGCGAAAGCCAAGACTATTAACAAGTACCTTGGGTCTGATTACACCGTACTGGCCAGTTATGGTCACGTTCGAGATCTGCCAGCAAAGGATGGCTCTGTCAATCCTGATGAACAGTTTTCAATGATCTGGCAAATTGATCCTAACTCTGAAAAACACATCAAAGACATAGCAACGAGCCTTAAAAAGGCAGATGAACTGTTACTTGCCACCGACCAAGACCGTGAGGGAGAAGCTATTTCCTGGCATGTAATGGATATTTTACAACAACGCTCGGCGTTGAAGGGCAAGAAAGTCAAACGTGTGGTCTTTAACGAAGTCACACAAAATGCCATCCTAGATGCCGTTGCCCACCCCCGGGATTTGGATCAGGCCCTCATTGACGCCTACCTTACTCGTAGAGCTCTCGATTATCTTGTAGGATTTAACCTGTCTCCCATTTTGTGGCGCAAACTTCCAGGCAGCCGCTCAGCCGGACGTGTACAATCGGTAGCTCTGCGGCTGATTACCGAGCGTGAAGATGAAATAGAAGCCTTTGATCCACAAGAATACTGGACAATTTTGGCTGATTGTCTGGGGTCTGAAGACAGGCACCTTGAAGCAAAACTAACCCATCTGCATGGAGAAAAGCTGGGTAAATTTGCTATCAAGGATGAAGCAGCGGCACAACAAGCCCTTGCTGAGATTAACAAGCATCTCTATCACGTTGATTCCATCGAGAAAAAGCAAGTCAAACGCAATCCAGCACCTCCATTTACTACCTCAACGCTACAGCAAGAGGCCTCACGCAAACTTGGTTTTGGTGCCAGCCGTACCATGCGGACCGCACAACAGTTGTATGAAGGAATCAACTTAGCCGGTGAAACCACTGGTCTTATCACCTACATGCGTACCGATAGCGTGCAACTCTCGCAAGAAGCGCTTACTGGTAGCCGAAAATACATCCAGGCAAGTTACGGCGACAAATATCTGCCAGAAAAACCCAGGGTCTTTAAAAGCAAGGTAAAGAACGCCCAAGAGGCACACGAAGCGATTCGTCCTACTGATGTAAGCAGGCACCCCAGAGATATAGCCACCTTCTTAAGTGATGACCAACGAAAGCTGTACGAATTGGTTTGGAAACGGATGGTCGCTTCACAAATGACCAATGCAATTCTTGATCAGGTTGGCATTAATGTTGCCTCTCCTGATCAAAATGTTATCTTCCGTGCCAATGGCTCAACCATCGCCTTTGATGGTTTTTTTAAGGTATATCGCGAAAGCTTTGACGATGCCAAAAAGCAAAAAGAAGATGACGAAAAAATGCTGCCCCGATTTGAACAAGGTGAAAAACTTGACCTTGAAAAAGTCACCCCCAATCAGCACTTCACCCAACCCCCTCCCCGCTACACTGAAGCCAGCCTTGTTAAAAAATTAGAGGAGCTAGGAATTGGACGTCCTTCGACTTACGCCTCTATCATTCGCACGCTACAAGATCGGGATTACGTTCGCCTGGAAAGACGACAATTTCACCCGGAAGATCGTGGCCGTATTGTTACTGCCTTTCTGTTGAACTTTTTCAAACAGTATATTGAATATGACTTTACCGCAGGCCTTGAAGATCAACTTGATGAGGTTTCAGGCGGTAAACTAAAGTGGACCGATATTTTAAATAAATTCTGGCGCAAATTTAATGCATCAGTGGAAGAAGCCAAGGGGCTAACCATCACCCAGGTGATTGACCGCCTAAACGAAGACTTAAAAGTGATGTTATTTCCTGAGATCGAACCAGGAAAAGACCCGCGTGTATGCTTGAAATGTGGCGAAGGTCAGTTAAGCCTAAAGCTTGGGAAATTTGGTGCTTTTATTGGATGTTCAAGTTACCCAGACTGTAAATACACACGCAAGTTGGGTGAACCATCCGATTCAGAGAGCGCGGTTACCTTTGAACCCAAAGAACTTGGAGTTGACCCAAAAACGGATCTTAAAGTAACACTGCGCAAGGGCCCTTATGGATTTTACTTCCAGTGGGGTGAACCTGAGGGTAAGAAAAAGCCCAAGCGCGTTGCTCTGCCTAAACAAATTGACCCCGATGATGCGAACTTGAACATTGCCCTTGGCTTAGGCGCACTGCCTCGTGTAGTTGGAGTACATCCCGAAACCAGTGAAGAAATCGTGGCTGCCATTGGCCGCTTTGGTCCCTACCTAAAATACCAAGGTAAATTTACCTCAATTAAGGGAGACGATGAACCCACAACGATTACGCTAGAGCGCGCAGTTGAAGTGATCGCTCAGGCTCCCAAACGCAAACCAAGGGCTAAAGCTAACACCAACACAACAAAAAAGAAAAGGACGGTGGCAAAAAAAAAGGCACCGGCGAAAAAAACTGTAAGGAAAAAAAAGGGGGTAACTATTTAGGATGACGGCCGATGTAGACTGAATGGTTACGCTGGGCGCGCTGCATTGTTTTGTGGAACCCTGCCCCCCAGCAAGGCTGGGGGGTGCCGTGATTAACCATCACTTTTTTATTGGTTAGAATTTATTGTACTTTTTATTGCTTCAAGAGCTGTTTTGATTTTTGCATGTTTACCGGTAACTACGTACCCCCACAGGGTGGAATATGTAGATTTTTTGCTATCATGCTTGGTATTAGCTTTTAACATCGCTTCAACCCATGCCTGAAAGTCTGGAGATTTTATATAATCGGCTGGCAACAAATTTTCGAAAAAATCTTTAGCAGAAATATTTCCACTCTTACTACCGTTGATGTAATCATTAATAATTCCTACAAGCGTTGGATAATCTGTCTTTTGCAGATCAATTGTCTTCAAGCTTGCTTGGATTGCTGCGATAGCTTTTTCAATATCACCAGTAGAGTATTTCTTTTCGGTTAATGACAAAAGCAATTCTTGGAAATCCGCAGTTTTGGTCATATCAAATCCACGCTCTAGGAGCTTTGCGATATTTGCAGGAGAGACATCATCCATTACATGAGTTTTTGGATCGGATAATTCTGGTTGTATGCGATGATATTCACTCAACCACAGCCCTCTATGGCTATCTCCGTAACACTCTTCAAGTTCAAGCATTTGCCTCATATCTTGATCTGCCTTTTGTGCATCCGAATTAAATAGGGCCTCTAAGAGTGGAGCTATCATTGAAACGGTTGACCGGTCTACTGTCTGCCCGGGGCTGAGTGTTTGAAATGTATCGCCAGTTCCAAGCGAGTAAACCGCAAGTGCAGTTGCTTGGCCAGGGTTAGCCCTAGCATGCTCTAAAATGAGCGCGTCAGTGATAACTTTTACAGGGTTATTTGCATAAAGTCCGCCATCGACACAAGACCGAATCTCTCCTGTTCCTTGCTTGATCTCAATTGGATTAAAATATGTAGGTGCAGCAGAAGTCATACGCAATAATCTCGTCAATGGGTTGACAGACCACTGCCGATCACTACTGTCAGCTAAAATATTTTTCCCAGCTGACATACTATAACCAGTTAAAAATAAACGG
This sequence comes from Pseudomonadota bacterium, assembly GCA_039714795.1. Classification (NCBI taxonomy): domain Bacteria; kingdom Pseudomonadati; phylum Pseudomonadota; species Pseudomonadota bacterium. Next base: position 11,527 of record JBDLIP010000037.1, read on the forward strand.
TTCTTTAGTGAGTCAGTGGAGAAAGCTGTATCTTTGATCAGAATATTTAAAATTTCCTCTAGGGAAGAAGCACTGTATTGCACATTCCACCATCCAGCAAAGTTTACGTGGTTAGAGGCATCTTTTTTAAAAATTTCTCGACCATTTTTTGTATAAATTTTTAGCAAATCTTGTGCTGAAATTCCGGCTGCTAAACCACCCGCTAAAATACCTCCCGTTGAGGTACCACCAAGAACTTCAACTAATTCATTGATTGGCTGGCCAGTAAGTTTTTCAATTGTTGCTAGTTGTGCAGCTTCGATGACTCCACGGATACCACCTCCGTCAAGTGTTAACAATTTTTTTGTAACTGAAGGATCTTGATGAGGCTCTAAAGCATCTGTAGACCAACCCTGTTGTGTTGCTATAATGGAAAAAGCCATTACTGATGGCAATAAAATTTTTCTTAACATTTTTAACTATCCTGTAAATAATAAATTAAATAAAAACTAAATTAAACAAAAACTATTTTAATGATTAACAAAGATCTATGCCAACAACTTTAGTTGGATAGATCTTTGTTGTGTAATATATTAATACCCAAACCAACTTGCAATACGGCTTCCAGTATTTTTCAAAGCTTTTACGGCAGTGTTAGCTGCGGCAACAACTTTAGAGGCAACCGTTTTGGCAGTATCTGTTGCTCTATTCCAAAAAGCTTTTGCAAGAGAAGGCCGCTTGTTGCTTATCCCTTTATCAAAGTCATTAAGAGCCTCAATGGCCTCAGCCTTTACTCCTCTTAATTTGTGAGCCATCAATGGATGAAAGTGATTTGTATCAATTCCCACCTGATCACCAGCTGACTTATACCCTACTATCGTAAAAGGCAATGCAGGAACAATATCACCCCTGTTATCTACGTGAGGGGAATTTCCCGCACCAACGACACCATTAAATTCTTTTGCAACCGCAGTTGTAAAGGCCCTTGCTGCTTCAAAAGCTGTTCCGCGAACGTTGTCATTTGCTTTTCTTTCAGCTAGTTTTAAACCGTAAAATCCGCTCATGTCCAAGTCAGTATCAACAAAAGAAGATTCCAAAGTTTGAACGCCTAGACCAAGAGTTGAATCTTGCAAAAGGTGAGCTTGGTTTAGATCTTGCAATGCTCCGCCTAGGCTGTGACCTAGTGTTTCTATGCTTAGATCCTGATAGGTCAAATCTTCTTTTTCAACATAATTTTTAAGATTTTGCTTAACTTGATCCCACATGGAAAGGTGAGTTTGCAAAAAACCATTATGCACTTCACCCGCTAAGCCAATATGCTGGGCAGCAATAATGGCTTCTTTATTGTTATAGTAATTAGTGAAAAGTCCCATTAATGAATGAAATGCACGCTGAGATAAGCCATGGCGAGATGAACGCACATTTGTTTTCCAATCATTAAGACTTTGCGTCCCTTTGGTTGCAATCACAACCTGGCTACCACGGTAGGCCATAAGCCCCATCGTACTCTTAACTTGAGTAGCGGCAGTTCCAGTAGTTCCTACAAGAAAATCAACTTTCCAACCTTCAGCCTCTAGGTCTGCTGCTCTTTTGTTAAATTCAGTCTGGTCACTGCTATTAGCTTTGTAGCAAAGCTGGGCATAACCAAACCTTTGTGAGGCCGTTAAAGGCAAAGACTCAGAGGCAAGATCACTATCTGCAATTGCCTTCATAGGTATCGCCGAAACACCAACCATCAATGCGGCCTTTAACCCTAAACTTAATAACTTCATATTAAACTCCTTAGTAATACTAATAATAATACACCCTAACTTAATACATATAGGGTACACACAGCTATTTGTCAACCACCTAATTACCCTCTAATTACCCTCTAATTACCCTGAGGGATAAGTGGACTACTTCCCTAAAAACTAATAAAGCATAATAGACTACATAGCTGTTGTATGGACATATATAGTGTCATTAATAATTTGTCAAGTATTTTCAAGAGCCTGCGGCTAATTCCGCTGGAAAATAATGGCTCTTTATGGGTTGCCCTGATAAAAAAATGGCTTAAATACTGCCATGTAGAAGATTCACCACCAGGGCTGTTCAGTGAAACCAACACACGTCATCCCGACCGCTGATCAGGTTAACTAAATCAAATCCCAAAGAACTGCTTAATCCCCCCTAAAATCTGATCAGAAAGGGCTGCTTTTTGTTTGGCAATATCTTTTGCATGCATGTCCATAACGCGCTTTGTGCTGAGCTGGCGTGTTGCAACCATCTCACTGAGTTTTTGGGCAATCGCTGGGCGGTTCTTTAAAATAGGTTGCATCATTTTCTTAGAAATTTCAAAGGTAATCATGTCGGTCTTGGCAGCAACGGTCGCACTACGCTTTTCCCCAAGCAATAACGCCATATCTCCAAAATAGGTATTGGGGCCAAGTAAAGCCAAATGATGTTTGATTGTTTTGCCTTTTTTCTTTGACTCAGAATACACCTCAGCAGTTCCCTCACCAATGATGTACATTGAATCGCCTGCATTTCCCTGGTGCACAATTTGTTGGTTTGCACGATAAAGATGGGGGTGAATTTTCTTAGCCATCTCATCTAATTCTTTTTTTGAAAGAGATTGAAACAGATCCACTTTGGCTGCTGCATCCAAAAAGGCAAGAGGAGGTTCTTTTATCAAAGGGCCAAACCGCATGAGACCGTAAGTTCCAATGGTTTCAGAAATACGGAAATTGTACCCATGTAGGTTTTCTGTAATTGCAGATAAAACTTCATGACGAATTTTGCGCCACTTGGGGACTTCACCTACGGTATAACGCACACAATAGTCAACGCCGCCAGAATTGACTACCAACGCAAAAGCTTCGCAATTGTCTGGATATTGGGCAATCTCAGGTACAGTCAAAATGGCAGCTCTTAAAATGCGTTCACCACGTTCAATAGGTAGCTCGTGATCCAGCGCAATCAAAATTGAATCCATATAGCGACTCTGTGGACGGTGAAAATTGCGAAATCCCTTTTTCGATAGCAAACCATTGGGCACGATGATGTAAGTTTGATCTGGATCTTCTAAGGTCGTTGTGCGCCAGTTTTTAGCGACCACTTTGCCCATCATGCCTCCTTTGCCCATAACATCGGAAGGCAACTCAAGCCAATCCCCAACCTTATAAGGTTTTTCCAAATCCAGCACTACCCCAGAAAACAAATCAAGAATTGGCCCCTGCAAGGCAAAAGCAAAACCAGCACCCAACAAACCACCAGCTGCGACAATCGCCCATAAGTCCGCCCCAAAAATCCCTGTAGTGGCATAGATAACAGCCAGGGCAATAATGCCGATATTTACCAGATCAACCAAGGACTTAGGTGCGGGTCGCTTATGCTTTGCTGCATAGGGATCCCAGATGATAAAGCGCATGAACCGAATTGCAATCCAGGTAATGATGATGGTATTACCAATTTGCAAGCCACGTTCAATGTATTCCATCCATCCCAACTTTTCTTCAGGTGAGATGAAATCAAACAGATAATTTAGCCCCATCAAGGCTAGTATGATCAGCACACCGAGCAATATCATCGATATGCGTCCTAATTGGTGATGAGTTTTGTTTTTTTGCATGTTGAGCACCGCAATTTGTTTTTTTTTATTGTGGCAGAAATTGCTTGCGTCTTTGTTAAAATATTTTGGTAACTATTCCATTTGCATTCAACGCTGTCATCCTGATAATTTTTTCTCTAAAAATGCAGATATATCAATGATTGATGCAAAATAATCGCTGTCAGACACTGCATCCGTGACACCGTTAACGTGAATTAGAACAGGGCGATAAGATTGCGCTTTAGGGTGCTTTAGGGCATCGATTTTCTTTTGTACTTCTTGGATAATAGCCCCATTTATTTTATTCTTAGAGAATTTGATTTCGCAGATATGAAGTGTGCTAAACTTTGTCTGAATCAGATCTTACTACAGGACAAAAAAACTCTTAATAGGCCTCAATCCCCTGTTTCAGGAATAGGCCAAGCTTGTGCAGAATATCGGACTGGGGATACCTACCCAATAGTGATCTGGCTTCAACCAGTAGGGCATCAGGAGTTGCTGCAGTCTGAGACGTACGGGTATCCCGCCAATGCTGAAAATGGTTCTGAACTTCTTCTAAGGTAAGGCTGGTATCGGATTGAGTAGGATGCATGACAAAACTCCTTTGTTAAATTGCTATCGCAAAGAAGTCTAGCCCAAGTCGTTAGGAAGCTGGGAAAAATAACATTCACAAATAGACCTTGTTGTTCGGCTTGATAATATAGTTCCACTCACCGTGAAATTCCTTTCTCTCTATGTTGA
>JBDLIP010000038.1 GCA_039714795.1 Pseudomonadota bacterium
TGCCCACTATCATGGGCACATAGGCAGCGTTGGACAAAATCGGCTTCCGGCATGACGGCCAAGACGGATCAAAGTACCTCTTATCCAAAACTCAGGTTATTTAAACGGATTGTAACGAATTTTTTGGAGGGAGATATTTATGGATTATTTTTTTTCATGAGGTGACCCTGGCTATAAATCACTTTATTATTGACAGGAAGAAATATCTAGGACAATTTTGGCGGGGAGTGCTAATTAAAGAAACTACCAAAAAAATCCGAGAACCGTGGGTAAGAATAATACAAAAAAGCTTTATCTTACGCCAGCTGTGGATCTTACATGCAGTCCCAAAAGATGCGACAGAGCCGGTGACGAATAGTATGCAATGATTAACTATTTGGCAGCATCCCCAGCAGGATCCTTAGGTGCCTTAGTCTGAGCCTTCTCTGCTGCCTCTTCCCTGGCCTTGATTCGCTGTTTTTCCCGAGCTTCGAAATCGAAGTCAACAAACTGAATCACAGCCATCGGTGCATTGTCACCTTGACGGTTGCCAGCTTTTACAATACGGGTATAACCACCAGGGCGGATTTTAAATCGCTCAGCCAATGGTCCCATGAGTTTCTTAATATTATCACTATTACCAAGTACAGAAATAGCCTGACGCCTTGCATGCAACGTACCCTTTTTACCGAGAGTCACCAATTTTTCAGCAAACGGCCTCAACTCTTTGGCTTTTGGCAAGGTTGTCACCATGTGCTCATGCTCGATTAACGAGCCAGCCAAGTTTGCCAACAAAGCACGCCTGTGTGAAGACACACGCCCTAATTTACGACCACGAATACCATGCCTCATTGTTTAAACTCCTAAAATGGCTCGTCTAGTTTTCTCGACAATTCTTCAATGTTCTCTGGCGGCCAGCCTTGAACCTCTATACCCAACTCAAGTCCCATCTGAATGAGGACATCCTTGATTTCATTTAGTGACTTGCGACCAAAATTGGGAGTCTTTAACATCTCTCCTTCAGTCTTTTGCACCAAATCTCCGATATAAATAATGTTCTCATTCTTCAAACAGTTAGCTGAACGTACAGAAAGCTCAAGTTCATCCACCTTGCGCAGTAAATTTCGGTTAAATGAGATTTCCTTTTGCTCTCTTTGCAAACGCCCATGAGAAGGTTCATCAAAATTAACAAACAACTGCATCTGATCCTGCAAAATGCGTGCTGCAAAAGCAATAGCATCTTCAGGGGTAATCGAACCATCTGTTTCCAAGGAAAGCGAGAGCTTATCATAGTTGGTCACCTGTCCCACACGGGCATTTTCAACCCTATACGCCACCTTGCGAACAGGTGAAAAAATCGAATCAACGGGAATCACACCAATCGGCATATCCTCACGACGATTTTTCTCAGCAACCACATAACTTTTGCCCGAATCAACCGTCATCTCCATATCAAGAGTAGAATCATCCCCAAGTGTACAGATGACCAATTCAGGATTCAAAATGTCAACTCCAGCACCTGCATCAATATCAGCGGCCGTCAAAATACCTGCCTTGGATGATTTGAGACGAATCTTCTTGGGCTCATCACCGTGCAACCTTAAATTCAAGGATTTGATATTCAAGATAATCTCAGGAATATCTTCACGCACACCTGGAACGGATGAGAACTCATGTACCGCCCCTTCAAGACGAATCGAGGTCACTGCTGCACCCTGCAGCGACGACAACAAAATGCGTCTTAAGGAATTTCCAAGAGTTATTCCCAAACCACGCTCCAGCGGCTCAGCAACCACCGTTGCTTCTCGGTTAGGGTCCGTACCAGGTTGAATCTCTAACTGGTTTGGACGAATTAAGGATTGCCAATTCTTCTGTATCACTGCAACTTCACTCCACTATCAACGTTAGTTTGGGTTAATTATACTCTACGACGCTTGGGCGGGCGACATCCATTATGAGGGACTGGGGATACATCCCGAATAGAGGTTACTGTAAATCCTACACTTTGCAAAGCTCTCAAAGCCGCTTCCCGACCAGAGCCAGGACCTTTAACCTCTACCTGCAACGTATTCATGCCATGATCCATGGCTTTACCACCCGCTGACTCAGCTGCCATCTGAGCTGCATAGGGTGTCGACTTGCGTGACCCTTTAAACCCACAGGCTCCTGCAGAGGACCAACTGATAACATTACCTTGCGCGTCCGCTATGGTTACAACCGTATTGTTAAAGGTTGAACTAATATGCGCAACACCGGAAGGAATATTCTTTCTATTTTTACGACGAACTGATGATGTAGCTTTCTGTACCATAAATGACCTTTACTTACTTTTTTCCTACACTTATTTCTTTTTACCCGCAATTGGCTTTGCCTTACCTTTGCGGGTTCTAGCATTAGAACTTGTCCGCTGCCCATGAACCGGTAAACCCTTCCGGTGCCGAATTCCTCGGTAACACCCAAGATCCCTTAATCGCTTTATGTTCATACTGACTTCACGACGTAGATCCCCTTCCACTTGACAATCACTGTCGATCATCTCACGAATTTTTAAAACTTCGTCATCTGTCAAGTCACGGACACGACGCTGTTCTTCGATGCCTACACCACGACATATCTGCCTTGCAATATGCGAGCCTATACCAAATATCCGTGTGAGTCCAACCTCAACTCTTTTTTCAGAAGGTATATTAACACCTGCAATACGTGCCACGACTATTTATCCTTTCAATCCTTCATTTCCTCAATTGACTAGGAACACACATTAGGAAAATGCTCCTAGAAGATACTGCAATTCAAGCACAAAAGTCAACAAAATTAACCCACTTCACTTGAAGTATCAGTACTTAATCTAACAAGCTGATTTAAAGATTCAGCAATCTCATCAATTTCAGCGTCACCAGAAATGCGTTTTAGCATCCCCAGATCTTGGTAGTATTCAAGAACCGGCAACGTCTTTTCCCGATAAACTGCCAAACGCTGCTCTAAAGTCTCTTGCGTGTCGTCTTGGCGGCGCTGCAAATCCTGACCGCCACAATCATCACAAACTCCAGACTCTCGAGGGGGAGCAAACTTTAGGTGATAGCCGCGCTGACAATCCCGGCACACAATTCGCCCTGAAATCCTCTCAACCAATACTGCATCATCGACATCCAGTGCCACAACCAAATCCAGTCCCTGCCCAAAATTAGCAAGAATTGCCCCTAGAAACTCAGCCTGCTCAACCGTACGCGGATAGCCATCAAAAATGAAACCTGGTGCTTGCAAATGATCTTGCAAAAAATGCAAAACCGCCTCATTCACGATGGCTGTATCTGGAAAATCACCCCGGGCTAGAATCGGTTTAATCCTCTTACCTAAGCCAGAATTAGAGCGAATCTCAGCTCTTAATAAATCACCGGTAGATACCTTCAAAAAGCCAAAGCGTTCGGCCAACCGGTCAGCTTGGGTCCCTTTGCCAGAGCCAGGGAGACCAAAAAGAATAATGTTCAACCCTTCCTCCCACGCAATCGTGATTTGCGAATCAACCCTTCATACTGGTGGGCTAACAGATGGGACTGTACCTGAGAAACCGTGTCCATTCCAACACCAACAACAATCAACAAGCTGGTACCTCCCAAAGCAAAAGGAACACTGTACTGACTTGCTAAAATTTCAGGCAACACACATACTGCCGATAGATAAGCTGCACCCACCACCGTAAGACGTGTCAAAACATAATCCAGATACTTGGCGGTGGTACTGCCTGGACGATATCCTGGGATAAAACCACCATTCTTTTTTAAATTCTCTGCCGTCTCTTCGGGATTAAAAATAATAGCGGTATAGAAAAAAGCAAAAAAGACAATTAAACTGACGAAAATTAAATTGTATAAGATATTTCCGCGCGAAAGGTAGTGTGCAATGCCAGAAAGCCATCCTCCACCATTTTCCATCTGAGCCGTAAACGAAACAATCGTAAGAGGCATCATTAATAAGGCACTAGCAAAAATTGGAGGAATCACACCTGCACTATTAATCTTAATCGGCAAATGCGAAGATTGCCCTGCATACATTTTCATGCCCACTTGGCGCTTGGGGTATTGTACCACAAGACGGCGCTGAGCCCTTTCCATAAACACAATAGACATAATAACCACAATCGCCATGATAAATATAATGGCAATGACCGGAGTCGATAATGCACCCGTGCGCCCCATCTCCAACGTTGCAATCAATGCCCCCGGAAGGCCTGCAACAATTCCAGAGAAAATGATCAGGGAAATACCGTTACCAATACCACGCGAGGTAATTTGTTCACCAAGCCACATCAAAAACAGAGTTCCACCAATTATGGTAATGGTTGCAACAATGCGAAAGAAGAAACCCGGATCCGGCACAACCAGACCTGCCGAACTTGGTATATGCTCAAGCCCCACGACCATCATATATCCCTGAATCGTAGCTAAGAACACTGTCCCATAACGCGTGTATTGGCGAATCTTTTTCTGACCCGACTCGCCTTCCTTTTTTAGCGCTGCAAGTTGCGGCGATACCACAGTCATCAACTGCATGATAATGCTCGCAGAAATATAGGGCATCACACCAAGTGCAAAAATGGACATACGCGCTAAGGCGCCACCAGAAAATCGGTTAAAAATCCCTAAAATGCCACCAGCATGGTCCTTTGCAACCTCAGCCATAACTGCCGTGTCAATCCCCGGAAGCGGAATATAGCTTCCAAAACGAAAGACCAACAAAGCCCCTAAGGTAAACCATAGACGCTTTTTTAGATCTTCAGCCTTAGCAAAAGAACTAAAGTTTAGATTTGATGCAAATTGTTCAGCAACAGATGTCATATGAGTCTCTTAACTTTCCTGAACCTCAAGGCCTTTCGCCTCAAGACATTTTAAGGTCCCTTTAGCTTTTTCAACCAATGCAATGGCAGACTTTGATGCTCTATCGATCTCAATTTGCACCTTGTCCTTTAAGTCTCCTTTTGCAAGCAACTTAATGGGTTGGCTTTTCTTCGAAACAACACCACTAGCATACAATACCTCTTTGGTAATTGGTTTGGATGCATCAATTTTTCCAGCAGAAATAAACTCCTGCAACTGACCTGTATTGACTACAGCAAAATCTACACGAAACGGGTTATTAAATCCGCGTTTTGGCAGCCGGCGGAAAAGAGGATTTTGACCGCCCTCATACCCCTTCAGCGCAACACCAGTACGTGATTTTTGCCCCTTTTGGCCCCTACCACAGGTCTTACCTTTACCTGATCCAATACCACGACCAACACGTGTGCGAGACTTGTGGGCCTTTGGGGAACTGCTAAGCTCATTCAATCGCATTTTTTAATTCTCTCTAACTTTTCGTATTGTCTTCAACAACAAGCAAATGCTTAACCTTGTTAATCATACCACGAACCGAGGGAGTATCCTCTAATGTTCGCTGCCGATTAATCTTGTTAAGCCCCAACCCGATTAAGGTTTGCCTTTGATCGGCACGGCGCCTTGTTGCACTATGAATTTGGCGAATAGTTACCGTCTTGGTTGTTGCTGTTCTGCTCATCACTCTGCCTTCGACTTTTCAGTTGTTGACTTCTTGGAAGTTGGCTCTTGCTCTTTTGCATTCTCAGCTGAAGCCTTTTTTTCCTTTGTCTGCTCCTTTGAAGAGGCTTTCTTCTCTTGCGCTTCCGATTCAGCCTTGGATTCAGACTTGGATTCAGTTTTCGTTTCTGTTTCCTGTCTGCCCTGAGCGCGCCTTGCAATAATGTCAGAAACTTTTTTACTACGCTTGGCTGCTATATCCCGAGGCGACACCATACGCTCGAGGGCCTGAAAAGTTGCACGGACCATGTTGTTGGGATTGGCGCTCCCTATCGACTTGCTCACAACATCTTGAATACCTAGGGCTTCAAAAACAGCACGCATCGGACCACCGGCAATAATTCCAGTACCAGGGGGCGCTGCACGCATGTGAACGCGCCCAGCTCCAAAAATACCGGTAATGTCGTGGTGAAGAGTGCGGCCTTCTCTTAAGGGAACTTTGATCATCTGCCCGCGCGCTTTATCAGTCGCTTTCCTAATAGCTGAGGGAACCTCGCGGGCTTTGCCAGTACCAAATCCAACGCGTCCACGACTATCTCCTACAACCACAAGCGCAGCAAATCCCATACGGCGACCACCCTTGACCACCTTGGATACGCGATTGATGCTCACTAGTTTCTCAACAATCTCGTCTTCTCGTTTGGACCGCTCTGATGCTGCCATATTTACTGCCATCTAATTATCCCTCAACTAAAATGCAAGCCCTGCCTCACGCGCAGCATCCGCCAACGCACGGACACGCCCATGATATAATGCACCACCGCGATCAAAGACAACATCCTTGACGCCCTGTTTTATGGCTCGCCCAGCCACAAGTTTACCAACAGCTTGAGCAGCGGCAGCGTTTGACCCATTCTTAATTTTTGCACGTAAATCCTTGTCAATCGTAGAAGCAGATGCGACAGTGCTACCCTTTGCATCATCGATAACTTGCGCAAAAATATGCTTATTCGATTTAAAAACCGACAAACGCGGACGATTACCAGCTCGCTTACGCACCTGGTATCTGGCTCTTTGACCACGTCTAATTGAACGATCTAGCTTTTTCATCTATCTACACTCTTTATGCTTAATGCTCATATGCCTAATTACTTATGCTACTTCTTCTTACCTTCTTTACGGAAGATGTACTCACCTTCGTAACGAACCCCTTTGCCTTTATAAGGTTCAGGCTTACGGTACGAACGAATCTCGGCCGCAACTTGACCAACCTTCTGGCGATCCACTCCTTCAATCACGACAAGTGTTGGCTTCTCACAAGCAATTTTAATACCTTCAGGCATAGGATACCTAATTTCATGACTAAATCCAAGCTGAAGAACCAATTCGCTTCCTTGCACCGCAGCGCGGTAACCAACGCCTTCAAGAACCAAACGCTTTTTAAACCCTTCACTCACGCCTTTGACCATATTGGCAACAACACTGCGAGCAGTCCCCCACATCATTCCTGCCTCTTTCGAATCATCTTCAGGAGCAAAAGTAATTTGACCAGAATCTTGAGAATATGAAACTCTAGGCGGTAATGTAGCCTGCAACCGGCCCAGCTTGCCCTGAACTGTTAATTCGCGCCCAGCAAACTGGCAATTCACCCCTTCAGGAATAACAACCGGATTTTTTCCAACACGTGACATGAACCAATCCCTTTAAAAAACGCTACAGATAACTTCGCCGCCAATGCCCGCTGCCCGCGCATCGTTGTCTGACATCACACCCTTTGATGTTGACAACACGTAAATGCCAAGGCCACCGTATATTCGCGGCAAATCTTTTACATTTGAGTACACTCGCCTGCCCGGTTTGGAAACACGGTGCACTTCACGTATCACAGGCTCGTCATTGTGATAGCGAAGCTTGACCTCAATTTCATGAATTCCCTTGCGCACCTCACGCTGCGAATAATCAGCAATATATCCTTCCCGCTTGAGAACATCTAACACACGCACGCGCGCCTTAGATGCTGGAGAGGCTGTTACCTCTCTTCCGATTCGCTGCGCATTACGAATGCGAGTTAATAAATCTGCAATTGGATCATTAATAGCCATCTATAGTTCCCTACCAACTTGCCTTTGTCATACCAGGAATTTTTCCATTCGACGCAAGGTCTCTCAGAGCAATTCTGGAAAGCTTAAATTTACGATACGTTCCACGCGGCCTGCCGCTAAGCAAACAACGATTGCGAACGCGCGTCCTTGAACTGTTACGCGGAAGTTCTGAAAGCTTCATCTGAGCCTTGAAGCGATCTTCAGGCGACAAACTTTCATCCCTAAGCTGGATCTTCAACTCCAGACGTCGGCTCCTAAACCTTTCAGCCAACCGTTCACGTCTCTTGTTTGTCTCAACTGCACTCTTTTTTGCCATCGTCTCGTCTCTCTATCCCTTAACAAAAGGCATATTAAAGCCTTCTAGCAAACGCTTCGCTTCATCATCTGTGTTTGCCGTTGTTACAAAAATAATATCCATGCCCCGGATCTGATCAACATTGTCATAGTTGATTTCAGGAAACACAATCTGCTCACGAATTCCCATTGCATAATTGCCGCGACCATCAAAGCTTTTGGAAGATACACCCCTAAAGTCTCTCACTCGAGGAAGTGCAATATTCACCAAACGATCCATGAACTCATACATGCGCCTGCGCCTCAAGGTCACCTTAGCGCCAATGGGCATACCTTCACGCAGTTTAAACCCAGCAATAGAATTGCGAGCGCGCGTCATGACCGGCTTTTGACCGGCAATAAGCTCAAGCTCACTCAAAGCCTTTTGCACACGCTTGCTATCTTGCACCGCCTCACCAACACCAAAGTTGATGACAATCTTCTTTAATTTGGGAACCTGCATTTGGTTCTTGTAAGAAAACGCCTTCACCAAATCTTTGGTAATAACCTTTTCAAACTGCTCTTGTAAACGTGCCATCATTAAGCCTTATCAATCACTTCACCAGATTTTTTTGCATAACGTACCTTCTTGCCATCCTTAAGCACCTTAAACCCAACACGAGTAGGTTTACCAGAGGCAGGGTCAACATGCTGCACATTGGACACATCCAATCCTGCTTCTTTGACGACAATTCCCCCTTTGGGATTCAGAGCTGACGGCTTTGTATGCTTGTGAATTTTATTCACACCACTTACCAACACCTTATTCATTGTTGGAAAGACTTTCAAAACATCACCCTTTTTGCCAATATCCTTACCGGCAATAACAATAACTTCATCACCCTTACGTATCTTTAACTTCGGTTGCATACCTTACAAAACCTCCGGTGCTAAGGATATAATCTTCATAAATCCACATACTCTCAATTCTCTGGTCACGGGACCAAAAATACGAGTCCCAATGGGCTCTCTTTGCTTGTTTATCAAAACAACAGCGTTGTCATCAAAACGAATATGCGTCCCATCGAGGCGGTGGATAGGGTATGCTGTACGCACAATGGCTGCCTGACAGATCTCACCCTTTTTCACACGCCCACGTGGAATGGCTTCCTTCACGGAAACCACAATAACATCACCCACCGAGGCACTTCTCTTCTTTGATCCACCCAACACCTTGATGCACTGTACTTCACGCGCACCTGAATTATCGGCTACTCCTAATCTTGTCTGCATTTGAATCATGAAAGAAAATCCTTACCTCTAAACACCTAAGCTTCGACCGCTATTACTTTCCACGTCTTAGACTTCGAAATGGGACGACATTCCTGAATCGTCACATAATCTCCTTGTTTGGCACGATTGTCTGCATCATGCGCTGCAAACTTACTTGATCGCCTGATGTACTTTTTGTAGATTGGATGCTTGACCATTGTGTCTACTTTCACTGTCACGGTCTTGTCACACTTATCACTGACAACGATACCACGAAACTCACGCTTTGACATCGCGTACCTCACTATTCTTTTCATTCATAACCGTCTTCACTCTTGCAATCTGGCGCCGAACGGTTCTGATACGCACTGGCGAGGCGAGTTGATCATAAGCCTTTTGAAAGCGCAAATTCATTTGCTCTTGCTTCAGATTTTTCAATTCTTCACCCAACTCAGACTCTGTCTTTTTTCTCAAAACATCAACGACCATAACGCCACTCCTTAACTCTGACGCATCACAAAACGCGTTGCTATAGGCAACTTAGCTGAGGCCAATTCAAAGGCCTCTCGCGCTGTTTCCTCTGCAACACCATCTAACTCAAACATAATTCGCCCAGGTTTAACCCTACAAGCCCAGTACTCAGGCGTACCTTTTCCCTTACCTTGACGAACTTCAGCCGGCTTTTTGCTCACAGGAACATCCGGAAAAATCCGAATCCATACTCTACCTGCGCGACGCATATGACGGGTAATAGCACGTCTTGCGGCTTCAATTTGCCTGGCAGTAATCCGTGAGGGCTGAACTGCTTTCAAACCATAAGCACCAAAATTCAAGTCCGTACCCCCCTTGGCTTTTCCATGGATACGCCCCTTAAACGCTTTCCTAAATCTCGTTTTTTTGGGTGCTAACATTTTCTCTCTCTATCTCTTTGTTCTCAATTACCGATTCGCCTGAGCTGATTTAGCTTTTTGTTCCTGGGAGTGCATATCTTGTTCCATAATCTCACCCTTAAAAATCCAAACCTTAACACCACAGGTGCCATAGGTCGTAAAAGCCGTTGCAACGCCATAATCCACATCCGCTCGCAAGGTATGCAAAGGCACACGACCCTCACGATACTCTTCCTTGCGCGCAATTTCAGCACCTCCCAAGCGCCCAGAACACACAATTCGGATACCCTCAGCTCCTAGACGCATAGCTGACTGCATCGCACGTCTCATAGCACGCTTATAACCTACACGCCTCTCCATTTGCTGGGCAATACTCTCGGCTACAAGTCGGGCATCAATCTCGGGCTTGCGAATTTCAAACAAATTAATTTGAATCTCGCAACCCATAACCTTAGTCAGCTCTTTTTTCAAGAGCTCAATATCAACGCCCTTTTTACCGATGACCACTCCAGGTCGGGCGGTATGAATTGTGATCACAGCTTTCTTAGCAGGGCGCTCAATGACAATTTTTGAGATACCAGCCTTTGGCAGTCGATCACGAATAAGGTTACGGATTTTAAGATCCTCGTGCAACATTTCCGAATAGGAACGTACAGAAAACCACCTGGAATCCCACGTCCTGTTGATTCCTACTCGAAAACCTATCGGATTAACTTTTTGACCCATTCCAATGCATTCCTTACTTCAACGCTTTTATGTCAACACCCGCCGACTAAAATCACTCTTCTCTCAACATGATGCGCACATCACTATAGGGTTTTAAAATTTTCCCCGCTCTTCCTCGTGCTCTGGCTTTCCAACGCTTCAACACGAACGCTTTACCAACGGTTGCCTCAGCAACAACCAGGCGATCGACATCAAGATCAAAATTGTTCTCTGCGTTTGCAATGGCCGATTCTACAACTTTCTTCACCGGTTTAGCAACTCTTTTCTGGCAAGCAGCAAGATATTTCAAAGCTGAAGAAACATCTTTTCCGCGAATCATCTTCAACACCAGATTCACCTTTTGCGAACTCCCCTTCAAGCCGCGCAAACCTGCCGTTGCAGTACCTCTTTCTGTCGACATATTATCCTCTTCTCGCCTTTTTATCTGCCACGTGACCATAAAATGTACGTGTTAATGCAAACTCTCCGAACTTCTGACCAATCATTTCTTCCGTTACATATACAGGGATGAATTTTTGCCCATTATGCACGCCAAACGTTAACCCTACAAATTGAGGAACAATCGTGGAACGACGCGACCAAGTCCTGATGACATCTTTCCTACCCGAAGCGCGTACAGCCTGCGCTTTGGCAAGCAGATGGCGTTCTACAAAAGGCCCTTTCCAAACTGAACGTGACACTCTATTTGTTCTCCAATTTTAAAAACTACGCTCTACGCCTGATGATAAGCTTATCTGAAGGCTTACGACCACGCGTTCTCTTTCCTTTGGTTGACTTACCCCACGGTGTCACCGGGTGACGTCCACCCGAGCTTTTACCTTCACCACCACCATGAGGGTGGTCTATCGGGTTCATAGCAACACCACGGACACTCGGTCTGCGCCCCATCCAACGAGCTCGACCAGCTTTACCCAAATTGATATTTTTCTGGTCAGGATTGGATACAGCACCCACCGTAGCACAACATTCACTACGAACCATCCTCACCTCACCTGAAGCAAGTTTCAACTGTGCGTAATCACCATCCCGGCCAACAACTTGAATGTAAGATCCAGCGGAACGAGCAAGCTGCCCGCCTTTACCAGATTTCATCTCAACATTGTGCACAATGGTTCCAATCGGTACATTGCGTAATGGTAAGGTATTGCCTGGCTTAATGTCGACATTATCTCCTGAAATGACCTGATCACCAACCTCTAAACGCTGCGGAGCCAAAATATAAGATAACTCTCCGTCGGTATATTTAATCAGTGCAATAAAGGCTGTACGGTTGGGATCATATTCGATCCGCTCTACTTTGGCAGCCATATCTTTTTTCGATCTCAGAAAATCAACCTTACGGTAGCGACACTTGTGCCCGCCACCAACATGACGAACTGTCATACGGCCGTTGTTATTCCGGCCACCACTCCTTGTTTTGCCGGCGACCAAAGATTTTTCAGGTCCCCCCTTCCAAAGCTTTGAACGCTCCACAATCACCAGCTGTCGCTGTGAGGGAGTCACAGGGTTAAATACTTTTAAAGCCATTTCTACAATCCAGCACTTAAATCAATGGTTTGTCCCTGAGCCAAACGTATAATCGCCTTTTTGACGTCATTACGTTTGCCCTTGCGTCCACGAAATCGCGTAGTCTTGCCCTTTACATTCATTGTGTTAACAGACTCAACCTCTACGCTATACAGTTTTTCAACAGCTGCTTTGATGTCTGCTTTGGTGCCCGCCTGCACAACTTTGAACGTATATTGATTGTTCTCGGTAGCCGTCGTTGCTTTTTCCGTAATCACCGGCGCCAAGAGTACGTCGTAAACGTCAGCGGTCTCGGTATTAAATGCTCTGGCTGCTTTCGTGCTCATACTAACCTTTCCTCTAGTGATTTGACTGCTGCTTTGGTCAAAATCAAACTCTGATGACGTAGGATATCATAAACATTAAGCCCCTGAGAAGGCAGGACGTTCACATTTACAATATTTGACAACGCACGCTTAAAACCATCAGCAGGCTCACTATGATCCACAAATAAACCTGAGGACACTCCCAGGCCCTTAATCTTTTCGCTAAGATCCTTGGTTTTAGTCAAATTGGCATCAAGAGCATCCAAAATAATCAGCTCACCAAGCTTGGCCTTGCAGGAAAGAGCAGTCTTCAAGCCTAGAACCCGAACTTTTTTGGGAAGCTTCATGTTATGGCTGCGCACAACTGGACCAAAAATGGTTGCACCCCCTCGAAACTGAGGCGCTCTCAAACTTCCTGCACGCGCTCTACCAGTCCCCTTCTGGCGCCACGGCTTTTTTGTAGTGCCTCTAATCTCACTGATACCTTTTGTCTTGTGGTTTCCCGAGCGACGATTCGCTTGCTGCCAACGAACCACCTGATGCAAGATATCTCTGCGATCAGGCAATCCAAAGACAGCGTCAGCCAAATCAATACTGCCAACTTTCTTACTTTCTAAACTCGTGACGTTATACTTCATAACCTATCTCGCTTCAGTCTCTATTTATCTTCGCGCTTTGGTGTCTCTGACGCAACTGTTTTTGAATCGGTCGTTTTTTCCTCTTCTCTACGCTCTTTAGCATCAACAGCCTTTGCTTTAAGGGCAGCAGGATAGGGTCGTTCACCCACCTTCTGCTTTTTAACAGCATCAGACAACAAAACACAAGATCCTTTTGCACCAGGAACCGCACCTTTAACTAAAATCAAACCTTGATCAGCATCGGTTGAGACAATTTCTAAGCTCTGAACAGTCACCTGCTTATTACCCAATTGTCCAGCCATCTTCTTGCCTTTAAACACACGACCAGGATCTTGACATTGACCCGTTGACCCGGCACTTCTGTGGGAAATCGACACACCGTGGCTCGCACGCAAACCACCGAAATTATGGCGTTTCATAACACCTGCAAACCCTTTACCAATCGAAGTACCAACAGCATCAACAAGCTGCCCCGGCACAAAGTGCTCAACAGAAATTTGATCTCCTACATTCAACAGGGCATCTTGCGCTACACGAAACTCCGTAACATATCTTTTCGGAGCCACTTTTGCTTTGGCAAAGTGACCTCGCATTGCCTTGCTGGTGTTTTTGACCTTTGCTTGACCAGCTCCAAGCTGGACTGCATTATAACCATCTGTTTCTTGGAGGCGCCGAGCCACGACTTCACAATCGTCAACACGCAAAACGGTTACCGGAATATGCTCACCCTTTTCCGATAAAAGGCGCGTCATACCAACCTTCTCTGTAATGACTCCTGTTCTCATCTCATCGCACCTATACTTTAATTTCCACATCAACACCTGCAGCTAAATCTAGCTTCATCAGGGCATCAACCGTTTGTGGTGACCAGTTCAAGATGTCAAGTACACGCTTGTGTGTACGAATCTCAAATTGCTCCCTCGACTTCTTGTCGATATGGGGAGAACGGTTGACTGTAAACAGCTCTCTTCTTGTCGGTAAAGGAACAGGACCTCTTACGGCCGCTCCTGTTCGTTTGGCCGTCGATACTATTTCCATGGTCGATTGATCAAGCAATCGATGGTCATAGGCTTTCAATCTAATGCGTATATTCTGGCCTTCCATTGTTCCTCTACCTACTTCTTCTAAATACCTATTTTACAACCTTCGTGACCACGCCAGCACCAACGGTGTGACCACCCTCACGAATCGCAAAACGCAAGCCTTCATCCATCGCAATCGGCGCTATCAACTCAGCCGTGACTTTGATGTTGTCACCTGGCATCACCATTTCCGTACCACTGGGCAACTCTACA
>JBDLIP010000039.1 GCA_039714795.1 Pseudomonadota bacterium
GTCACTTGCAAGCATAATCGCAGATAAGCCTCGGATACCCAATTGTCATTCAACACGGATCTGAATGGACGATCTACCCTGACATTTGGAGAAGATACGGATCTGGTACAACTTTTTTTAAGACTTCAATCAGCTCTACTTTCAAACAGTCATCTTTACAGTAAATTTTATTTGCCTCTAGCCAAGCACGTATCCTTGCTTTTGAGCATGTTGGAGTTGGCGCAGAATTTTCCGACAAAAAGTTATGATATGTCGCATTGTCCATAACAATAAGCGAATTTGAGGGAATATTTGGCAAAAGTTTCTCAGTAAACCACTTCTCAAACAAGTCTTTATTCATTTGCCCATGATAATCACCTGTCTTTCTAGTGCTTTTAAACACCAATTTCGCATTAGGGACCCATCCGTTACTTGTTATTGCATTTATAATTATAAGTCGCTCCCCCTTTCCTGTCGGCTTTTGCACCCAAGGTCCATCCTCACCGAAGTACCATGTATAATCATTGCTATGATTTTTATTTATATAGCTCTCATCCAGATAGACTTCTGGTCTTATGATTCCCTGCTTGCCAGACAATCTGTTTGCCCTCTTTCTTCTTAAATACTGTTGTCTAGCAACAATAACACTATCTTTTTCTTTAAGATGTTGGGTGCGCTTTCCCTTGCCAAATTCAAACCCCCAACGATCCAACGTTCTGCTTAAGGTCGTAAGGTGAAACGAATTGTCAGCAGAACTCTCATTGAGATAATCTCGTATGGTTTCTAGGGTAATGTGGCTGCCCTCTAGGTTGGCTTCACGAATATACGCACGAACAATCTCCTGGTTAGAAGCGCCAATAGAGTGAGGAGGACGTCCTTTTTTAATTGGGTGTATCCGATTAATGCTTTCTGGATCTTTGTGATAGTCTGACATAATCCGATTGACTGTTGAAAGCCCTATTTGTAAGGCATCAGCAACCAACTGAGTGCTCAATTCTTGGATGCCAAACTCTTTCCTATTTCTGTCGAAGTACCCTTTCAACGACACTACAAACTGCTTCTCTTCTGGGGTAAGAGGTTTTCCTCTGGTATAGCTCCGCATTATAACTCCAAGGACTGGGGTAACTTATCCTTATATTATACCACACGAAAAAGCGAATTTTACCTTTTCATCTGCAGGTGCCTATAGGTGTCCTTTAAACGCCCAGTCTGCGGCAAGCCTACTCATTCGTTTGCTCAGAAAGATAGCAGAACCTAGTAATATTAACGCCCAAAGTATCAAAATAAGTGCAAAACTAGGATTGACTGTCGATAAAGTAAAGATGGCGATCGTCAGTACGAGAAAAGTGCTGATGAACTTGTCAATAACAAGGCGAATAGAATCAGGAATTGCCATAACCAGCTCGCTAACCTTGCTACCTAAACTGCCTGCAAAATTGTTTTGGTAAAACTGATGGGATAACTTTAATAGGTGATTAATGCAGTTAGTGCTAATTCTTTTCCTCATTTCAGGAATCATACGGTACTCAACAAAATAATTATAAAGACGGTATGTGGTGGAGTGGGTAAAATAAATGATTAAATAAAGAATAGCGGGAAATATCAGAATTGAGTAAGGATCTTTATTGGGGAAAGTCGCCATACGATCAAGGATGACTTTTAATATGTAAGGCAAAAGTGAGGTTTGTACTGCCAATCCAATGGCAGATAATACCATAATAAAAACTGGCAAATGGTAGGGACGCACCATTTTGCGAACAAAACCTAGTATAGAGAACGACATAGTAAAATTCCTTCAAGAACCTAGGTTTCCTAGGAATTGCAAATGATCCAATAGTTTCAAACCTTTTTCACAAACCATAACACCAAATCATCATCGAGCATCACGCTTTTTCCTGGTGGCACCACTTGATTATAATACGTAATCCCACGGCCGTCTGGTACATAACCGCGCTTCACGTACATAATCTGAGCTCTTCCATAATCAGCATAGAGCCCAACACCAATGCCAATCAGCTTTGATTTTGTTTGCGTTTCTGTCTCAGCCAATTCCAGTAATTTGGCCCCAATACCTCGACTTCGGTACTTGGGCAATACGTTTAGGTCATTGATTTCAGGAATACCTTCTGTTTTGAAGGCAGGGTAGTCTGAAATCCATTTGAGAGTCACGTATCCAGCAAATTCATCGCCGCAAAAGGCAAGCCACACTTTGCGTAAGCCATTGTTTTGTTCTACAAGATAATGTTCAAAAAGCTTGGCAGGTTTATGCCAACCAACATCAGCAAAGGCCGAAACAATTATAGGGATATCTTCTAAAGCAAGACCCTTAAATCTTATTTCTGCACTTTTGCTCACGCTTGTGTTTTCAGGCATCACACGTTACTTTCTTTATAAGGACGCATTACATGCCTGGAGTATACTCCTTTGCTTAGCAATCATAAACAAAACGATCGCATTCAAAGTTACGCACATGCGGCAACAGAACTGGCATGTTTGAGTAACTCACAGCTTGCAAACCTTCTCAATACTGCAACGCCTACGCATGTTGGTATCGGCGGTCAATCCGTCATGCTGACAATCGATGGCACGAAGATTTTTGTGAAAAAAATTGCCCTCTTAGCCCAATGAGCTAAAAACCCAGGAGCTTAATTTTATGTCGCACAGAAAAATGCATGCAGGAGAGATTGACATCAATGAACCGCTCGTAAAGCAGTTGTTGCAGGAGCAATTTCCCCAGTGGGCAGAACTGCCATTAACGCGGGTTCCATCTGCTGGAACAGACCATGCAATCTATAAGCTTGGCGTTGATATGTGTGTGCGGTTGCCACGGATTGCGGGGGCTGCCAAACACGTCGAAAAAGAGCAGTATTGGTTGTCCAGACTTGCTCCACACCTGCCGCTTGCTGTTCCAGTTCCCCTTGGTCAAGGTATACCGCAAGAGCGGTATCCTTGGCCTTGGTCGATTTGTCGTTGGCTTGAAGGTGGTGATGCTACAGCAGAAAAAATCACTGACATGCACCAAGCGGCAGTTGATCTGGCACAATTCATCAAATCTTTGCAACAAATTGACTCAGTAGGCGGACCGACTGCACGTCGTGGCCAACCGCTTGCAACCCAAGACACAGCAGTTCAAAATGCACTTGAATCTCTGCATGGTGCGGTTGATACTCAAACCGCAGCATTAATATGGCGGTCTTGCCTTGATGCACCCATTTGGCATAAGCCACCCGTCTGGATTCACGGCGATTTGTTACCGGCAAATTTACTGGTCCAAAATGGTCATCTCAGTGCGGTTATCGATTTTGAACTGATGGGTGTTGGCGATCCAGCCTGTGACTTGATTCCTGCTTGGAGCCTTTTTTCCTCTGACACTCGTGACGTATTCCGAGCCACGCTTGGCGTAGTTGATGCTACCTGGATGCGAGGAAAAGGTTGGGCTTTGTCCATCGCGCTCATTATTCTCCCATATTATCAGAATACCAACCCTGGGCTTTTCACTGTTGGCAAACGTATGCTTGATGAAGTGCTGGCTGACAGGTCCTAAAAAGAGCTGGGCTTAGAGGATGCTTAACTTTTTTGGCTCTTTTGCGTTTTGAGTGGGTAAGGAGATTTTTTCCTAATCAGAAAATTCGATGCTAGCTACCTTCAGTTAAGTAAAAAAACAGCAATGGTCAAAACCACGATGGGATCTAACACCTTGTTTTTCAAGGAATTACGAGTGAACCATCTTTAGTATACTTCCAATATTCGAAAAATATCTAAAAGATATATTTAAATATTAAGATAACATTTGCACAGGAAAGAACTTTTGCTTATAAAGATGAGAGGTCAGGAGAGAAACTATACTGAGCCCCGTTTTTGCTGCAAGTTCGTGGGAGCTCATTGCCGCCCCCACTAGCTTGCAACAGACAAGTAGCAAAAAGAAAAACAAAGTGGTGTGCCGCGCTCCCAGTTGAGTTTAAGAAAATCAGGGGTATAAGTGCTAGCAGGCATCACATGTTATTTTCATCTAAACATAACTTCATACCCACATGCGTCGCCTGAAATCCCAATTTTTCATAGAAACTTTGCGCCAAGTGCCTTTGCTTATTGGTTGCAAGCTGCACAATCTTACATTCTCTCTCTTTGGCCATGTTCACTGCGTGCTGCAGCATTTTTTCTCCTAATCCTTTACCTCGCCAATCAGCATGTACTCGAACAGCTTCAATGTTCATGCGCATTGACCCTTTAAAGGTGAGCGATGGCATGAAGGTCAAATGACAGGTTCCCACAATCGCATCATTATTTTCTGCAACCAATAAATACTGATTCGGATCCTTTGATATTTGTTTGAAGGCCTTTTCATAAAGGGGATAACTTGATGTGCCTTGAGATTCGCGGTTACTACCAAGCTCATCCTGACATAGTAAACCAATGATGGCTGGTAAATCAGCTATTTCAGCACGCCTAAAGATGATTGGTGACATCCAGTTCATTTTGTTAGGTTCTTATGTAAATATTCCATTTCACCATAATTTTCCTTGTTCAAATAAAGCTCAATCCCTTTTTTTGTGACAGGCAAACTATTATTTGGAAGGTTCTTGATATCAAAGAACTCCATTTTGTCATGCTTATGCGGCTCTGCATTGATCAATTCTCCATCCCACTGGTTAGCATAGAAGAAAAAGCCAATCTGATTCCAAGGAATACCATTTGCATAGTCTTCGGTCGATTTAACTGCAATCATATGCAGGAATTTAGGAGCAATGGTCACTCCTACTTCTTCTTTGGCTTCACGAATGGCAGCTTGCAGCGGAAACTCATGCGTCTCAATACGCCCCGATGGCAAGCACCAATTGCCATCTCTATAGCCGGTAGCATGCCGGTGTAGCATAAGGACTTTGTCTTGGTGTTCAAGGATTACGTGTACGGAGAGTAAGATGTGAGAATTGTTGTTCATGGAACCATTGTTGTCCTTTCCGGCAATGTTTCCCTTCTACCAAACTTTTTGACTCGCTCCCAGCACTTCTTGCTTTCCATAAGCCTCAAAAGCATAAAACACCGCCAACATTCCCATCATAGAAGTAGCCATTAACCAAAGTCCTGGCAACCAAGGAATTCCGGTCTTGTGCCAAAGGTAAATTGAAAGCACGGGTGTAATTGACCCCATCAGTGCTGAGCCCAAAGAGTAGCAAACTGATGTTGACCGATACCGCATACGTACCGGGAAAATTTTGATCAATGCTGCATGAGTTGGCCCCATAAACAGAGCAATCAGCAAAATAAGTCCAACTCGAGCCATTAGTATAGACTCAATTCCACCATAACTAATGAGATACATGTAAGGAATAGCAGAGATGGCAACACTTGAGGCGCCTACTATCATAATTTTTCGCTGCGGCAGCTTATCTGCGATAGCTCCACCAATGATTAACGCAAACATATAAACTACCAGTAGTTTTGTCGTGTAGCCGCTAGCAATGGCTTGGGGAATGTCTCTGATCAAAGGTAGATAAGAGTTCATCAATACAAAGCTAAAATAGTAGTAGGACGAAAATGTGCCAGAGATTGCAAAAGCACAAAAGAATCTTGCCAGCACCGGCATTTGGGGAGAATTTTCCTGATCATGACTGATTTGTCGCATCAGAAAAGCTGGAGTTTCCTGGGTAAAATACCGCATGAAAAAGCCAACTAAACCAATCACTGTGCCTAGCATAAAAGCATAGCGCCAATATAATTCTGGATTGGAAGAATTTATGCACAGGTAACTGATGAACGAAGCCAGCAATATGCCAACAACTGTGAAGCCGCAAATCAAGCCACTGGCGGTTGATTTCTGATTTTCCTGCACATGCTCAATGATAAAAACCGCCGATCCATTCAGTTCACCGCCAGCGCTTATGCTTTGCAGAAAACGACACAGCACCAATAGTGTGGGGGCGAAGATACCAACATCGTGGTAGGTCGGTAAAACTGCCATACAAATGGAGGCAATAGTCATGGTGGTAATGGCATAGAACAATCCATAACGCCTGCCGCAACGATCACCAATCACACCAAAGATGTAAGCTCCCAAAGGCCTGGCGAGAGTGCCTACAAATCCCAACCCGTAGGTTTTGATCAACGAAATGGCGGTATCATCTTGGGGGAAAAATAGTTTGGCTAACACTGGTGCCAGAAAGATAAATAGACTGTAGTCGTAATATTCCAAAGCTGTGCCAATCAGCGCCGATAGGTAATTACGAATGTTTGTATGCTGTTTGCTCATCTGGAATCCTCATTGTTTTGAAGTGGTGCGGGTGTCAAGTGATAGAAGTGGTGCACGGGGCCGTTACCACGACCAATTTCTAGGTTTTTCCCATGTTGAATCGCTTGAGTTAAATAGGCTTTTGCCTGCCGGCACGAGGGCAACAAATCATTTCCCAAAGCCAGTCCAGCAGCAATACCTGCAGATAACGTACATCCTGTGCCGTGGGTATTTGGGCTCAGAATTCTCTGCGAAGTGAGCCATTCAGCTCGGGTATTCTTTTGCAACAACAAGTCTGTTGCTGCTTGATCACACAAATGCCCGCCCTTCAATAACACTGCATTTGTCCCAAGATCCATCAAAGACTCACCAGCTTTTTGTATGTCAGTTGTAGTCTCGATTGGAATACCTGTAAGCCTAAAGGCTTCTTCCGTATTGGGAGTCACAATAGTAGCTATGGGGAGCATCACTCGTTTGAGTACAGTAATTGCTCGCTTTTGCAAAAGAGAGTCACCACTGGTAGCCACCATAACCGGGTCTAAAACGATCGGGATACCGGATGCGTTTTCTTGCAAGAAGTTAGTAACGGTTGCAACAATTTCTTCATTGTACAAAACACCGATCTTAATGGCATCTGGTACAATGTCTGCAAAAATTGAGTGCAATTGCTCTCGTACCATTTGGGCTGACATGGGATAGCATTTCTCAACGCCTTGAGTATTTTGAATCGGCAAGCAGGTCAACACTGACAGGCCGTAGCACCCAAGGCTCGCAAAGGTTTTTAGATCAGCTTGAATGCCAGCTCCACCTGATCCGTCAAAGCCGGCAATGGTTAGGATTTTATGCATAATTGCTCTCCTATAGATTTTTGTATCTGCTTTGCGGTTTTAGATGGACTACCTGAATCATGCAGAGCTCCGATGACTGCGATTCCGCTAGCTCCTGCTGCTATGACTGATGCAGCATTAAAAACGTCAATTCCTCCAATTCCAACGACCGGATACCTCGATTGCTTGGAGAGTTTTTGAACGCCCTCAAGCTCCCACTTGGTTTTGATATCTTGTTTGTTAGATGTTGCAAAAACTGAGCTTGCAGCAACATAATCAAGCGCATCGGTGGAGTTTGCTCGGTGCAGATCATCCATTGACTCGATTGATATACCAATGATTTTGCTTGGCCCTATTTTTTCTCTGGCCAAAATTGGACACAGATCCGTTTGGCCAAGGTGTACGCCAGCAGCATTCACTTTCAAAGCTAGATCCACATGATCATTGATGATGAGGGGAATAGAATAGTCGTTCAGTAGATTTGCAAGGGCAAAGGCAAATTCTTCTCGGGCATTTGGCGGGCTGATTTTGTCACGCAATTGAACAGCTGAAACACCATTGGTGATGCAGGATTCAACAAACTCCAAATACTGTGTCAGAGATTGCCCTTTGCGATCTGTGACTAATATGAATCTTAGAGATTCCTGCATGTTTACCCCTTAAGTTACCAGGGGGCGCAGGATGGAGCATAAGCGTTTGGCAGACAATTGCCTACAGACCAAAAACTTGCAAACTCAATTCCTACGCCAGCATTACCTGGATCAGGTTTACGGGTATTTCTCAGCCCCAGTTAAGGGACACCCCGATGAGTTACGATGGTTTAGATGATATCGCGATTGTGGGAAATGTCAAATTATAGATGCAGGTATTCAATTTGTATTTTTCATTTTACGCATCATAAACAAGTCATCTTCATAGAAAAACGGAAAATTGTCTGGCAAATCTTCCTTAGAAACAACCTCAAACCCATTTTTCAAATAAAATCTCTTTGCAGCAATTGCCTCATTTTCCTTGGTGCTAAGATAAAAACACATATCTTTGTGCCCACATGAGAACAATACTTGTGCCAACAGATTGTCTAACAAGAATTGAGCCACTCCGCGCCTACGAAAGGCTTTGCTGACAAACATGCGTTTGAGGACAAAACAAGCATCACCCAACTTCTCGCAAGCAATAGTTCCAATGACTTGATCATTATGGATTGCAACGAAAAACCGGCCTCCAGCCTGCATATATGATTTTTCAATTTCCTTGAGGTCTGGAAAGTCCTCTTTTCTGACATTGAATTGATACTCATTTGTCCAGATATTGAACAACAGTTTGGTAACAGCGTCAGAGTCTTCATCAGTGGCTGGTCGGATGAATATGCCTAGGATTTGTTGCTTTTGGTTTTCCATACCCTGTGTCCTCACACCAAATAATCTTCAACCAGCTGCATACATGTTTCGGTAAACGGCTTTGAGTGATCAATGCACGCTTTTAGGCCCTTAATCGCCTCCACAATTTCATCAGGCAAACTCTGTGCGATCTCATCCTCACCTGGCCAGGATTGATCTCGAGTTTCTTTATCAGGCCAACGTGAGTAAGCCAGCCAACTGCCGTCTTCAACCTTGTGCAGGCAAGAACCTATTGCTCCACGCGAGGCGATGAAATACTGAGCAATCTTATTCCAGCAAGCTTTGTATGTGTCTTCTGAGCCTTCTTTGATAAACCCTTGGTAGATGACGGCAAATTCACTCATGCAAACCTCTATTTTATGCTGTTGGTTGAGAAGCCTTTATCTCTTTTCGCGGACACAAATAAACAAGACAAACCGCCAGAAGTAAATTAGCCAACCATCGATCAACATGATTCAGGGATACAAACAGAAATGGTTGTTCCATGCCAAGTGTGTAATTCAAGATAAGGTCCATCAAGGGCTGTCGAACTAACTCTCCTTTAAGGCCCAAAAGGATAGCTGTTACTAGCAAAACCTTCATCAAATTGGACTTGCCCGGAATCAAATGCTGAGCGTGGTAGTAGAAAAACACCAACAATCCAACGGTGAAAAAAGCGGTAGCATAGGCTGAATACATGATGATTGGTGGATAGTTGGAGGAATCTGGATTTACATTCATGCCCTGGGCCATCGTATCTAAAATTGGCTTTGCCCACTCCAAAACGTATATGTGGGTTGTTAAAGCCAAAACTGTTGCGATGGATACGCATATGAAGGCTTGGAAGTTTTTTCTCTGGTTCATTATCTAACCGAATCTGATGTTTGCCGTGTGATTCTTTTTTAGCAAACTTACCGGACTTACGATACCCAATTACCAAAGCAGAGTTTTGCATTTTTTTATTGATGCAATATGGTAGCTGCATTTCTGTAGCTTCAGGATACAAAGGTTTAAATTTTAATCTTGATGCAGGTAGCATTCTAACCTAAGGACTCAAGCAAAAATAAAATTGACAATTTTATTAAAATCCCATATATGTATGGGCATGTTAGATTCAGTTGCCCAGCATGAATATCAGAATGGCACAATACGGGTGGAGGTGATTGCTCTTGGACCAATTTGGCCAACTGTTCCGCTTGTTCAACCAACCGATGAATGGTAGCTGCATGCTTCTTCATAAATGTCAGGAAATTAATGGCAACTCTGTCTCCGCTCGGCTTAGATTCAATTAACGGGTAGAGCCCGCGCACGGCTTGTCGCCATTTGGATGCATAAGATTCGTGCCGGAGCTTAGTTTGAATTGCAGGAGGCACTTTAATTGAAAATTTCTATAGTCAGTCCCTTTAATATCTTTAAAAGCCACATTGTGCTTGTCCATTTTGCCGGCTTAATCAGTAGCAAATATCTGTACTCTCCATGCTGAAAAACAATCTCATGAGGGCCATACACCTTTGATCGATAGGCATGATAAAAATCCATACTACCAATCCTTTTAAGGTCATAGATAAATTTTTGGGTGGTATCTGGCTTTGGTGGAAACGTACATGCAGCAGAGGAATTTTGATGTACTTTGAGTAAGTGAATTGTGCTGCCTTTGTGTGCTTCACTCTCGTAAACAAAGTCGAACCGGCTTGTCTTTGATGGCACTTCTTCAGAGTGATACGCAAAGACTGAATTTAGCTTATAGCCAACACCCCTTTGGCAATGCAATTTGACCTTGCAGTGCTACGTCCGGAATCTCATTTGGCATATAGGCTGTTTGCAACAAAATGCCACTCTTTGCAACAGGAAAAGCCCAAAAACTGATGGGAACATACAGTGTGTGGATAGCCATAGCTTAACTCTGCAAAACTCTTCGAAAGCACTTGGGTTGCATGATTCCGATTCACAGGTTGTAAGTGTGATGCAATTTGCAACAGCTCCTGATCTGAAAATCTACCGCTCTGCACAACGATTTCTACGGTTGTCCTGCCTTTGATCAGTGAAGCAGCTCTTTGATTTCTGTAATTAACTCCGACCCAAAAAATCTCATTGCCAACCGGATAGGGAGTGGGTTCAGGTGTGTCAATATCGAGGAACTTCTGATGGTTTTTCCACAATGAGGGGCAATCATAAGCCGGTGGTGACCAATCATAATTAAATTCTTTAATGGACAACTCCCGGTCGCTGTTTTTTCCCTTAAATACAAACTTCAAAGAACTTCTTGGATAGGAGTATTCGGGATTTTCAGGTCTAAAATTTGTTTCTGTCAATCCTAAATCATCGGGCAGAACATCAGGAAAATAGACAACAAAATTGGCAGCTTCCATGTCAGAAGACCAGATTTTGCTGGAGTTTAAATTTGTTAGGTAGTTCATGGCTATAATTTCCGTACTTCCAACACTCAATTTATTTCACTCCTGCAAGCACGTCCACTTGCCACCAAGAGGGTGCCTTCTGCTGATAACTGTGTTGTTTACCTGGTACAATTAGGTTGGGATTGTTGAGTGAAGCAATTGTAATGCAAATATTTGCGTACCCATCATTGATTGTACCCAATAGCCCACCACAATTTTGGCAGAAACAACGCTGCGTTTTTTCAGAAGATGTGTAGAGGGCAAGTTGATTTTCAAGATTCCATCGAAACGTTTCCAGCGGGAATTCCACCCAAGCGACAGTTGGGGCTCCTGATGATTTTTGACACATGCGGCATGAGCACAAATGTGGATTATGCGGTTCACCCTCAGCTATAAACGTTGTTGCACCACACAAGCATCCACCATCAAATTTAGACATTTTTACAACCTATATTTCTCATACACACTCATACCTTCTTTACCATACCCTGACACAAAAGGTGAACACGGTATAACGGTCAGTGAGAGTGGCAGTTGATGCCATACCAATTTTCCCTTAAGTTAGTGCCATTGATGTTTACCGGATCAAGTAAAAACTTGGTAATTGCTCAACCGGGGGTTCAAGAAATCCAGGATCTATGCGGGTTTGATCGCTTTGCTTGGCTGATGGAAAATTTTCATCCGCATAAAATAAGGGGGTTCCAGACCCCGGTTGAGCAATTACGTTTTTTCCATATCAATGTCCTCCTACGAACGTATTCATTATTTTATATAACAAAGTAGTTTGCCATATCGTCTGACACGATCATAGGGAACTCGAAGTGCTCATTTACCCAAGTAAACTGCAAGCTGGTAGCTATCATTAAACTAGAGGTTTTGATTTCACGAGAGTATATCCTAAGAAATAGATCCTGAATCGCAAGCATCTGCAATTCAATATTCGCCCCAAGTGACTGCATCTTGTTTCCGTAACTCAAAGATTTGGACAAGATTCATCATCGTGACGAAATTGAATTGCAGATGCTTGCGATTCAGGATGACGTTTGTAGAAGACCCCTATCTAAAAGCGCCATTTATGCCCGGGACGGGTATATCTTGATTCCAATCGAAAGATCCCCTTAAGGATAATCAATTATAAATAAATCATGAGTCATCTTGAGAAAGTCTCACAGTATATTGATTCACAATTTTATTTTCTACTTTTCTTATCTTTTTTAGAGCTTCCACTATCTCAGAGTTTATTTCTTGTTGTGGACTTAAAGTCAAGGTCGTGTTTGCACTGTCAAGGGCGATCGAGTTGTCCACAACCTTCTTTTCTGCTTGGAGATTCCCCGAAACCGCTTCTTCTGCTTGAGGTCCCTCCGATTTTTCAAAAAGCACTCCGTCTATATTAATGCTAGAGTATCCAGGTGGTTGCTGGTTATTTGTGCGAAGAGGGTCTGGCTGTCCAGGCAATGGCTTCTTCTCAGGATCCCACTCTAATAGAGGTAATTCATCAGGGGTAAATTGAGATTCATCAGTATCCTTTTTTGGTTGTGTGGCAGTTTCTCCGTGGCTCCTATTATTTTTTTTCTGCCGTTGCAAGTTGTTTGCAACCTTTTTTTCTGCTTCGCGTTTTTGCCATTCTTCAAGAGATAGTCCCTGTATCTTAACGTTAGAGCGCTGGAGAAGTTGTTGCGGGGAGTCTGAACCGGCAAAATCTTGTGAATTTTTCTCCTCATTATCTTTTTTTACTTTCTTCTTTTTTCCATTGTCTCTCTGCTGTCGGAGCCTTTCCGCTATCTCTCTAGCTTTCCAATTATGGGGGAGCTGCAAAATCGCATCCAAGTCTGTTGTACGTGCTGTAGTTCCCTCCTGCGTTTCATTCTTTTCTTCAGGTTTTTCCCGTTCTTCCCGCCGTTTACGGGCAGCAGCTTGTGCTTGCTGTTTTTCAAGTTCTTCCCGGCGTTTACGGGCAGCAGCTTGTGCTTGCCGTTTCTTACGTTCTTCCCGCCGTTTACGGGCAGCAGCTTGTGCTTGCCGTTTCTTACGTTCTTCCAGCTGTTTACGGGCAGCAGCTTGTGCTTGCTGTTTCTTACGTTCTTCCTGTCTCTCACGTTCTGCCTGTCGTTTACGAGCAGCAGCTTGTGCTTGCCGTTTTTTACGTTTTTCCAGTCGCTTATGAGCAGCGGCTTGAACTTTTGCTGATTCCTCTTGTGGTGTTATCTTAGCAGAAAAAGGTGAATGTGCTGAAGTTTCAACTTCACTCACTGCCTCTCCTATGCTTCGTACTAACTTTCCTGGTCCTTCCTCGAATTGTGCTAGTATCTTTGCAGCAGCCGTATTTTTCTTTCGAATATTCCGGGTAAAAACACTTTCTCTACCATCGCGCCTAGTATACACAAAATTCGGTTTACCAGCTCCATATATACGAGTATATAAACGTTCGAAGTAGTCTTCGGAACGTTCTAAGTCGTCGGATGCTTGGGGTTGGTGGTTAATCGCATGCAAAGCTGCTACAGCCAATACCACAACGTTTATTTTAAGTCTGCTTATCATCCTAGAAATCCCTATGCTAGATATTGTTCTCAAAAAAAATCTTTTAGGGAACTTTATCAAAAATTTTAATCAAATCCAAACTATTTTACAATCGGCTTGATGATAGGGTGAGCCTTGGTTTAAAAACACAAAGCACACCTGAATTAGAAGATAAATAAAGTATACATAAAATTATAACTATATTTAATTCATGTTTAAATTTAGTGATGTATAAATATAATAAATAAAAATAATAATATTTGAAAAACTGATAAAAAGGAGAGTTTTATGAAAAAACAGATCGTTTTTGGGCTACTTCTACTCTTTATTGCACGACCTGTTTCAGCTAAGAACAGTTTTGATGGGCCTTACGTGGGAATTTCTGCCGGCTTAGGAATTGGCCATCTTGATGTATCACAAAGCACTAATAACAACTCAACCGGGAGACATTTTTCTGATTCAAGCTCAAAACTATCTCCTCTTGGTGTTCTTGGGGGAGTGCATTTGGGTTGGAATAAGACACTTTCCAATAAGTATGTTATTGGTTTGGAGGTTTGGGGTGACGCCTCTTCCTTGGACGAAAAACTAAAAGAAACCAATGGTGAGATGGTTGATATGCAATCTAAAGCCCAAATGGACTGGTCGATAGGTGTGGCTCTAAAAGGGGGAGTCGTCATGCGAGATGGATTAGCGTACATCAGCCTTGGTTGGGTTGGCAGTGAGTGGAAAACAAAAACAAACGTGGTTGGATATGATGTAATGGGTAATGTTTCCAACACCCAAAATTTCAGTGATAAAAAATTCCTAAGTGGTTTTCGCCCTGCTGTTGGTTACACATGGTCCGTTAATAAGCGACTCGATGTTTCAGCTGAAGGTGCCTACACATTTTATAGTCGCCATAAAACAACTCATCCTTTTAATTTCAGTGGCATGAACACAACTGCTAGCACAAAAAATCAGCCAGAAGTTGGAGAACTACGGGTTAAGTTTAGCTGGAAGGTGTTGAGTTAAATTACCTGAGTTTTGGATAAGGGAAGAATTTTCTTAATCCTCTACGGGCCGTCATCTCGTCCTCCATTTTTCCCCAGCTCGCCAAGAGCTGGATTGGAAAAATGAGTGAGCCGGGATCCAGTTTTTTAGTTTTGAGGGAAAAAATAATTGGATACCGGA